>NZ_JAAKRF010000003.1:0-207721 GCF_049173005.1 Aeromonas sp. 602658
CAAAGGGATCAGACTGTAAATCTGACGGCTCTGCCTTCGAAGGTTCGAATCCTTCTCCCTCCACCATCATTCAGAAAGCCCGGCCTTGCGCCGGGTTTTCGCTTTCTTGCCCACTAACACTTTCCGCCCTTGTCAGATTTGACAGTTGCAATTGCATCCCACCTTGCTCATCGTGGCATCATCAACATCAGAGTGTTCACATCATGTTTGAAGTCTGGGATGAGCATGGCCACGCAACAGGTCTGACACTGCAGGCACTCAAAATCAGAATCAGCAACGACTATCAGGGCGATCTGATGGTGCGCTACAGCAACAAGCTGGGACTCCCCACGACTCTTTTTCTGACGGTTCACAAGGGAGTGGCCTACCAGCGCTTTAAAGCGGGCTCGCCAAGACTGGACTGGGAGTGGCTGGCTGGGGCTGGTAATGGCCATACACCCCGCGATTTTATGAGTGAGCAGTTCCCCTTATTTCAGTTCTCCCTCGACAACAACTGACTCTTCATACCGTTCGCTTAACCCCCTCAGCTCCCCGATGATTTGCTGTAATTGGGCACGAAATCCGGTCAGCTCATCAGCACAAGATGAGGACCCGAGCTGGCGGATCTTCTCTTCCAGTCGCCATGCCTCTTCAGCCAGCTGCGGCGCCATCATCATGCTGATGGTCCCCGCCTGACGATGCCCCCAATTCGCCAGTGCCTTGTCATCCTGTGGCTGCTGCACCATCGCTTGCTCAAGCTCCTGGCGAAATAGCGGAAACATCTGCCGTAACTTGTCACCTTGGCCAAAAAATGCCTCCATGGCCGCGACATCAATCAAGGATGGCGATGGCAGGATACGCCACTTTTGCAGCATCTGACGCAAACCATCCAGCAGCACCGGCTTGCCCAGCAAATCATCCATGCCGGCGGCAAAGCAGCGTTCAGCCTGCTCAGGCATGACATTGGCCGTCATGGCAATGATCAGCAAGCGCTTCTTATCCTCCCCAGCCCGTACCCTGCGCGTGAACTCATAGCCATCCATCACCGGCATCTGACAGTCACAGAGCACCAGATCATAGGGATACTGCGCGACCATCTCGAGGGCTTGCTGGCCGTGCTCAGCCAGTTCGCAGTTCAGCTTGAGCTGCCCGAGCTGGCGTATCACCAGCTGCTGGTTAAGGGGATTATCTTCCACCAGCAGTATCCGACAGGGCAGCATGGACCCACGCGCAGCGCTATTGGGCATCAATTGTGAGGCGGTCTCATCGCTCAAGACCATCTGGCGATAGCAGACTTCCCGCACTGCATGCCAGGTCATGGGATTGCTGTTGAGAATGTAACCCTTCTCATCACTGCGATAGCCAAGAGGGGTTGCCAGCGGCAGCACCCGGATAACGCCCTCAGCCGCCAGGTCATGGTCACTGAAACGCAACTGAGCATTATCAGGGGGCGACGTTCGCGTGACTCCCAGCGCGTCAAGATGCAGTAACAGGGTGTGACACAGCTTATCGTCATGCAGTTCAATGCTGGCTTGCAGGCCATTGAGACGGAGATCCGGCTCTCGCTTTACCAGAACAGGCAACGTGACTGTCAAGGTGATAAAAGTGCCGAGCCCCGGGGCACTCTCCAGCCGGATCTCGCCCCCCATCAAGGTGGCCAGGGTCTGGCAGATACTCAGCCCCAAGCCAGTACCACCATAACTGCGGGTGGTAGAGCTCTCCGCCTGCTCAAAGGCATTAAAGATCCGGTCACGCGCTTCGGGTGTCATGCCGATGCCACTGTCGCGCACACCGAAGCGCAATTGCTGTTGTCCCTCCCCCTGTGCCAGCAGTTGCACCGAAATCTCGATAAAGCCCCGCTCGGTAAATTTGATGGCATTGCTGACAAAGTTGAAGAGGATCTGACGCAAACGCAGCTCATCGCCGCTTACCCGGGCCGCAACACCGGCATCAGCCCACAAGTAGACGCGCAACCCCTTGCGGTGTATCTCGCTCACCGTCATGGTCAACACACTGTCGATCAGCTCACGGAGGAGAAACGGGGTTTGCTCGAGCTGCATCTTGCCTGCCTCCAGCTTGGCATAGTCGAGCACATTGTCGATCAGTGCATGCAGTCCCAGGGCACCGCGGTTGATGATCTCGACCATCTGGCGCTTATCCTGAGTCAGCTCGGTGAAGGTGAGCTGCTCCGCCATGCCGACGATACCATTCATGGGGGTGCGAATTTCGTGGCTCATGGTGGCCAGAAACTCCCCTTTCATGGTCGCCGCCGATTCCGCCCGCTCTTTCGCTCTGGCCAGTGCCAGCTCCACCTGCCGGCGCCTGGTAATTTCCTGACGAAGGCGCCAATACGCAATGCAGATAACCAGTATAAAGAGGGTTATACCCGACCCCAGCGGGATAAGTGTGCGCATCAGTTGCTGCCATGACACCCCCTCGCTGTAGTTCAATGCCAACCAAGTATTGCGGATCTGCCGTCGCTCCTTGTCGCTCATGCTGGCCAGCACCCGATTGACCAAAGGCAAGAGAGGGGTATAGGGCTCACGTACCGCTACCACCAGCTCATCCTTGAAGGGCGAAGGAGCCGCAATATTAAGCTGGTCTTCAAACTGATCCGCAATGAGTCGCGAGACTACCACCAGGTTGCCGATATAGGCATCCCCCTCACCAGCCGCAACTGCCGCCAACCCTTCACTGGCGTTGCTTGTCACCTTAATCGTCACATCCGGCAACAGCGCCTTGATCTGTGGAATTAACATGCCGTCGGTCAATAGCAGTCGCTTGCCTGTCAGGTCCGTGATATCTCCTATGGTGGGCGTACCGCTTGCCGTCACCAATACCATGGGAAATGATGCGAAAGGCTGGCTGGCATGCCAACCCATCAACCTGTCGATGATGCGGGTTGGCAGCACAACAAGATCGACATCATGATGCAGCAACTGTTGTTGAAGATCAGGCCAGCTCTGAATCGGAACCCTGCTGTAAGCCAAGCCAAGCTTCTCTTGCAGCAGCGCCAGATAGTCAACTACCATTCCAACCAGATTGCCATCCCTGTCACGATAGTAAAAAGGCATCCAATTGGGACTCAACCCCAACTTCAATGGTGGCAAAGCCGACAACCATGCTCGCTCATCAGGGCGCAGCAAAAAATTACTGTGCCCCATAAAGTTGGGGACCAGGTTCTCCCCCAACCAGCGCTTCTCAAGCTCGCTGCGGGTCTCGACCGTCAACGCCTGAATGGCAGTATTAAGCTGGGTAGAAAGCGTTTGATTCTGGCTGGCAACAGCAAGATGAAGGGTCTCCATCAACAGGGGAGACTGTGCAACAACCGCCAGCGCAGGGTGACGTTTGATAAACAGGTTGGCTACATACAGATTGCCGATATAGGCATCCGCTCGCCCTTGCTCCACCGCCTGCAGTGCGCTGCGAGTATCTACGAAGAGCCGCGGTGTGACCTTCGGATAGTGCAGCTTGACCAGCGTCTCGGTCATAAAGCCCTTTTCGATGGCAATGCTCGCAGACTGTAACCGGCTCACGTCGCGAAAGAGGGCGCTGTCCTGACGCACAACTACCACGGTCGGTGAGGTGTAATAGGGCAAACTGTAGGTGACACATGGGCGTCCCCCAGCATTAAAAGCATCGAGCAAGAGATCAATCTTGCCACGGCAAATATCCGCATACATGGCATCCCAGTCAGGGTAGGCATGCCAGGCAATCCGGTAATCCAGTTTTTTAGCTAATTGCTCCATTAATTCCACGCTGAATCCAGCGGCAACCTTACCATCCCATCGCTGAAATGGAGCCCATCCTCCTGCTAATATACCGACTTCAATAGTGGCAACCTCAGGCGGCTCAGAAGCCTGTAACACAGGGGTAAAGAATAAAGAAAATCCAACAATAATGGTAATTTGACTGAGCAATGACTTTATTGAGCAACATATCGACATAGTGGTTTACATATTTTTACAAATCAGTGTATGCATATAAAAAACAGGGATCGCACGGTAGTATATCAATGTCAGCTTTGATAGCCTTAATTTTACTAATCGCATCAAGAGAGACTCACTTATGACCTTTAGGATTATACTTTCCGATGATCATCCATTGATTTTAGCTGGTATCCGTAGCCTGATTAAAAAAATAACCCCACGCTGTGATGTCGTAGCAGAGGCATATAGGGTTTCTGATTTGTATATTTTATTAAGGCAACAGCCATGTGACTTGCTGATAACGGATTTCAGCATGCCGGGTGATAGTCGCAGTGATGGCCTCGTAATGGTACAGCAATTACGCAGAGAGTATCCCAATTTGGCGATCATTGTACTGACACAACTCCACAACAATGCAATATTACAGGCTCTGCTTCAATGTGGGATTAGTGGCCTGATATTAAAAAAATCTGTTATCACTGAGTTATCAGAAGCCATTCGCCAAGTGCTGCTTGGCCACACTTATATAGGTAAGTCTGTTAAAACCCTGCTGACTGAGGCCGGCATATCTCGTCACACCGATCTCACCCCGCTTACACCAAAAGAGAGCGAGGTAGTGCGTTTGCTGGCCAGTGGCATGTCGGTCACCCAGGTAGCAGAACACTTGAATCGCAGTGTGAAGACCATCAGTACACAGAAAAAGAGCGCCATGATGCGCCTAGGCTTGCAAAGCGATAGTGAACTGTTTTTTTATGCACAAAATAACGGTTTAGTTTAATATTACATACCACCAACAGGTATTGTTGCATCGACAATTAATGTCACAATGCCTTTATATGTAGCTCCTGGTCGCTTCCTCATTTCATCAACTTTAGACTGTTCTATTTCAAATAAGAAAAAATCATTGGCACTTTCTTTACTATTCTTAAATGGCACTTTCACGGATGGACTTAAAATAAACTTCCCATATGCATTATTACGTGAAATAACAATTGGTACTCTATGGCTACCAGAGCGATCTCTTATTTCACATTGCCCGCCCCCCACATGTGTATACTGGCACATCAAACCGATCCAGAAAGGCGTATCACTTGATATTCTCACAGGTAACCTTGAGTTTAATACTGTAGGCAATGTGGAATTCCACCAGCCTTTAGGTGGCGTCAAGACAACTGTATTACTACCATGAGGAAACTCTACTTTCATTTGATTTCTTACAACTAAAGATATATCCATTTCGATAATTGATGGTGCTCTATATGCCGAATTACCAAGATCAAGATCTTTGTTTGATGAACCAACAGTAAGTGTCACTCTTCCTTGGTATCGACCATTCGGAATAGTATCTATGTTATCAGCAGAAAGTTTATAACCAAAATAATATTTACTTATTATCGCATTGATCCTTTTAATTGGGTTTGGATATATTTTCGTGTAACATGAACCCCCATTTTTTGAGCGTTGGCCGCGATTGAATAAAATACTGTTTTGGTGCTACTCGCGGTATCTCGATCAACTAGGGAACAGTTCGAGTTAGGATGCGCCTGATATGCATCACCAATATCCACCCCTACATTTTTTAGAGTATAGCCGGTATGAGTAAAGGAGAATTTCATGTTCACTTTACTGCCTGTGGGACTAGTCAGTGTGACAGATTTTTCTCTAGGGAAGCTATGGAAAAAAATCGGTCCCATGCATTACTACCTCTAAATATTGGTTTGTCAATATCTGCATCCACAGCAACCACTCTAGACACATTATCATCACAGAAATAAGATAGTGGTAGTTTTATACAAGGGTCTGTAATTCTAAATTCATTTTTTCCAGGGTTATCCCGTGATTGTGAGTATTCTGCATTGACCTTCAAAACGACGGAATGCGCCATCGTAAATGGCATCATAAATATAAATATAAATATAAATATTAATGTTTTAATCATATTTAACTGAACTCAATTTTGTTTCTAAACTGTGACAGGCTAGATCACCTAAAAATAGTATTCTGCTATTTATTGGTAAGGTGGGGACATCGACAACAGTCTCACACTGGCTAATGCCGTTTATCTCCATTTTCAAGATTGGATTGCGGGCGCTCATCTCAACGGCAAAAAAACCATCCACTTCACTCATGGTTCTACCTGCATGATTGACAACCATTGCCCCCTTCAAAGGAGCCCCCTTCTCATCCAACAGACGACCAATGACTGTTACCGTCTTCATGACGTGAACCTGATGATAGGCCACCCCCCCCCCTTGTTGAGGTGATAAGGCAACACGTTGGGGCGAATGCTCACCGAGGGGGCATCATGGCCAGCCAGATCCAGCTCAACAGCACCGCTGCGATAGGCTGCTACGGGTATTAGGTTGCGCCCTGGCCGCAACTTTAAATTACCACCCTGATCGTCATCGGCACGCAAGATCAGATCAGGCATATCGGACTCCAGATCCGCTATCATGCCCGCCTCATACCCCTGAGATTGGCCGGTCATGGTCAGACTGCCCTCATCACCAAACGCCAGGGTGCTGTCAAGATTGAGCCCACCGCTCAGAGTACGGTTATAGGAGAAAGACAGCAGGTAGGCATCACCACTGACCAGATCCCCCTGAAACCTGGCATAGCCTGCTGTGCCGACGCCATAACTGTCAGTTGTCAGATTTACCCCGACGCTCTGCAGGGCCCCCCACTCCAGTAACTGCTGGTAACTGAGAGATCCGTTACGCTCTTGCCCGCCGGAACGGGAGGTTCGACTACCTATACCGACAGCCAATTGACTACGTTCTCCACCCAAGTTCATGCTTAGAGAGAGCATACTCCCCCTGTCCCTCGCGTTATCGGTACTGATGCTACCTGGCCGGTCAAATACCGTCAGGTTCCAGCTCACCGTCTGACCGAGTAGCTCGCCGTTGTAACGCCAGCCCAGATCAACCCCCAACCCACGCTCCGCCTGATGTGCCAAATAGAGGTTGGCAAAGTGTCGCTCGTCGAGCCGCTGCTGCAACGATATATTGCTCTGCTTGAGGTCGTGACTCCCCTCCCAAACTGGCCCTTTCTGGTGCTGCTGCTGGTGGCTGAGCACCAAGCTACCCTCGCCATAGTGATACAAGGCCTGCAGATCGAAGCCGCTTCCAAGTTCCTGTGTCGACATCAGGTTACCAAACAGCCGCCACTGATCATTCAGGCTCCAGTCGGCAGAAAGACCGTGCTGCCAGCGCTGGTCGATATACTGGCTGGATGCCCCGACGATCACGGAGGGAGTGAGCAAATAATTGAGCATGATACCGCTACTTAGAGGACTGGGAGTGTCCTCTTCCAAGTTGCTGAACAGGCGGGTCTGCTGGCCAGCAAACAGGTTGAAACGCCATGCCTCATCAGGGTTTTGCCAGTTCATCGGCTTGTAGATCATCTCGCGCCGCTGTTCGGTAATCTGGCCATCTTCCAGCACACGCAGTTCCACCTCGTAGATCCCAGCAGGCAACACCTTGGTGTCCAGTGCCTGCAGCCCCGAACTCACCTGCTGCGAGTTAATGAGCTGCCCATCCCGATAGATCTCCACCATGCCGGGCCGGCTCGGGGTGACATAGACAGGAGTGGTACTGGCCTGGCCTTGCTCTATCAACAGGGTGTCGGAGTCCCCCAGCATGACACCCAACACGGTCGGGGTTCCCCCGCCAAACAGGGTAGGTTGACGCACCAAACCTTGTGCATAAGGCGAGAAGTAGCCCAACCTATAGAAGTGCCCCTTTCCTTCATGCTCGGCATAAAGTTGCTGTACATGGTGCTGCGCCACCTGCCCATTTCCTGACCGGCTCACTTCTCCCTCAAACAGCGGAGTCCATTGGCCTATGCTTCCCTGTGCAATTAGGTTGTAACGGCCACTACGCAGCTCACCTTCCTCCTGGGTCAGGTTCAACTGATGGCGCAACAGGGCGCCATAGCTGCCCCCACTGGGCAGATTGTAATAACGGTTCTGCGGCTGTCCCTTCTCGGCACCGGCCGTCAGCACCGACAACTGGGAGTTCTCTAGGCTGTACTCCAGCGCCAGCACTTCGTCAGCGCATGGATTCTGACATGGGCCCAGTAGATGGGATGCCTCCAGCGCCTTGGTCCAACGCTGACGGCTACGCTCGTCCAGCTCACTTTCATGGCTGCTGGTCAGAGCCAACAGTTGTACGCTGGTGTCTTTGCCCAGCACTATCTCGCCTTCCCCCAACAACTGCCCATCCACCAGAATGCGCACCGCCAGCGGGACGCCGAAGAAGTGATCCGCAAAGCCATCAGGCAAACCCTCTACTTGTTGCAACAGATCAAGGGGTTGTGCAACATGCCTACCCGTGGCCCAGGCAGGTGCGCAAAACACAACCAGGATCAACAGGAAAGAGAAATACTGCATGTATCTATCCCACTTCTTCTAAGCACAGACAAAAAGGCTCCCTTGATGCAGGGAGCCTCCATCAATCGGTTTATACGCCGCCTTTGGGTGCTTCTCCTTTGGGAGCTTCCGACTCAAAAATCATGTTGACCACACCTTGGTAGTTACCTGGCTTATAACCCACGACAGGAGCATCCGCCGGGATCACTTCCAACCCGAGCAACTTGCCGGTCTTGGCATCATCCGCCTTCATAACTTCCACGGATGTTGTCCCCAACGTGACCCCACCAATTTTTACGGTCAATGCGATGTTGTCATTACCGCTGGCCATCATGGCCGGATTGGTCAAATAACCGGTAATTGCTCCGATTGTGCTTTTTACATCCAACTGCTTGGTAAGCTTGTCCAACTTTTTGGTATATGGGTTGTAAGCCAGCTTCTGCGGTACGTTCATCCAGTTGTCACCGCCTGTCGGCTGTACATAGAAATCCTCACTCGGGATCTGAGCTGTCACTGTAACCTGATGCTCAAGACGTTCAGCAGCAATCAAATTGGCTGACACCAGCATGACCAAAGGGACTGCTATCCATACTTTCATTACTCTCTCCTTTTTGGGAATATGAAACATCAGTGACCAATCACGATGCTTCTGCTCTTATCACCCTCTATCAATGAAAACTGATAGAGGTGATTACTTTTTTTGACTAATTGTTTAGACATGTTTGGCAACAAATGAATCTTGCTTGGCGTTGAACAGTTTTTTCCCCGTGAATCACATTCTTCAAAAAAATCCAACACTATAGTGGTATTTCCTTTATTAATGACTGTTGTCGTGGAATCCTCTTTTATAAATTGGGTATCAAATAGACTTTCTTTAGGCATGACAAAGACAATTGTGCCAAAGCCAGTCAATATATTTACACCCGCTGAAACTGCCTGCTGACTGTCTGAATCTATATTGGCCCCCAAGTCAAATCCATCCTCCTGTTTTGGCAAAACAGGAATGAAGCGAATTCTGAAGTAACGTTCCTTGTCCCGCCCCCCCCCCATATATAATAGTCGGGTAGCCTGCATGCCATTGGCCGGAATAATCATGCGAGAGGGGCTAGCAATCAGCGGCCGAGGCCCTTCGGTCAACTCAGCCAACTCTGATGGTTTTCCCATCTCATCGTAGATGATCTCGTGGATTGCCACCTTAATAAAGGCAGTGCTATCGCCCTGATTACGAACCCGTTTTAAATAGGTACTTTGCTGGCCATTCATATAGTCATACAAAGTTCCTATATTTATTTCAGCAGAAGCAAAAACATCTTTATTAAAGAACATCAAAATAATGAATGCAGAACATATTTTTTCATGAGTCTTCCACTAATTTTTAATGCAGCATGATTCTTAACTCTTCGATTTCGAAAAGAAAAAAGCATATTACTGTATCTAGTCTATTGAAGCTCACAAATTACGTTAATAAGAGAATTCCTATTTTGATTACAAGCGCACTCTTATTATCAGATGATTCCTACAGGTCATTCTGCTATCCCTGTTGTATTATGCGCCCCTATGTCTATCAACAGGTAAGCGCCATGTTTGCGTTCAAAGAAGAGTTTCCGGTCGGTGACGTGGCATCCCTGGCAACAGCGGATATTGCCATCCCCTTCTATCAGCCGATCGTTGACCGGAACCACCAGCTCATCGGTTTTGAGGCGCTGGCCAGACGCTGGGAACCACGCCAGCAGCGCTATCAGGGGATCGACTTTCTCTCCCTCAGCGATGAGGAGTCCCTTCATCTGGACATCGTCATGCTCAGAGCGATTCTGCGCGACCTGCCGACGCTCGCGCAGAGCAGCACCAGTCTGCTCTCAATCAACCTCAACCCGACTCTGAACAGCCCCACCTACCAGAACCTGTTGTTGCTGGTACTGATCCAGGCGCGCAAGGTAGGGCTCGACATCTGGTTCGAGGTACTCGAGCACGCCCCGCTACAGCACAAGGAGCTGGCCCTGATTGAAGTGTTGCGCAGCCACGGCGCCCATATCGTCTGCGATGACTTTGGCACCCAGGAGTGCAACTTCCAGCGGGTGCTGGCGCTGCCCTACGAGATCATCAAACTGGATCGCTCCCTGTTGCTGCAAGCGACCAAGAGTAGCCATGCACTGCGGATGCTCACCGGTCTGGTAGAGTACCTGCAGCGGCTCGGCACCAAGGTGGTGTGCGAGGGAGTTGAGACCCAGCAACACATCGAGGTAGCCAACCTGCTCGGCTGTGACTATCAGCAGGGTTATGCCCATGCCATGCCATCTCCCCTCTCCCGCTGGGCCTGAGCGGCTGTTTCATTTCGGCATCCTATCGGCTCGCGCAGCCAACAATTTCCTGCCAAATTGCATGATGACGTGGGGGCGAGTACAATCTCGCACCCCGAATATCCGGCGCATCTTCTTTCGATAACCCCGGATATGCCGTCATCGGGTCGCGCTGCATTGAGCATCCTCTCGGAGAGCATCTTGCACCGCAACTCAACCACTACGACGCCATCAGGTGGCGTTGTCCTGATTTGCAATCAGACATAAAGAGTCCGACATGTTTAAACCAGAATTGCTCTCCCCCGCAGGTTCCCTCAAGAACATGCGTTACGCCTACGCCTATGGCGCCGATGCAGTCTATGCCGGCCAGCCCCGTTACAGTCTGCGGGTGCGTAACAACGAATTCGATCACGAGAACCTTCAGCTCGGCATCAACGAGGCTCATGCCCTCGGCAAGCAGTTCTATGTGGTGGCCAACATCCAGCCCCACAACTCCAAGCTCAAGACCTTTATCCGCGACATGCGTCCGGTGGTGGAGATGAAGCCGGATGCGCTAATCATGTCAGACCCCGGTCTCATCATGATGATGCGCGAAGCTTTTCCTGATATGCCCATTCACCTCTCGGTGCAGGCCAACGCGGTCAACTGGGCCACGGTGAAGTTCTGGCATCAGATGGGCTTGACTCGGGTCATCCTCTCCCGCGAACTATCGCTGGACGAAATCGAGGAGATCCGCATGCAGGTGCCGGAGATGGAGTTGGAAGTCTTCGTTCACGGCGCTCTGTGCATGGCCTACTCCGGCCGCTGTCTGCTCTCCGGCTATATCAACAAGCGCGACCCCAACCAGGGCACCTGCACCAACTCCTGCCGCTGGGAGTACAAGGTTCACGAAGGTAAAGAAGATGATGTGGGCCAGATCGTCCACCGTCAGGAGCCCATCGCCGTGCAGAAAGTTGACCCGACGCTGGGCCTCGGCAAGCCGAGCGATGCACTGGTGCTGCTGGAGGAGTCCAACCGCCCGGGCGAGTACATGAGCGCGTTCGAGGACGAGCACGGCACCTACATCATGAACTCCAAGGATCTGCGCGCCGTCGAACATGTCGAGCGCCTGACCAAGATGGGCGTCCATTCGCTGAAAATCGAAGGGCGCACCAAGTCTTTCTATTACTGCGCCCGTACCGCCCAGGTCTATCGCAAGGCCATCGACGATGCGGTTGCAGGCCGTCCGTTCGACCGCAGCCTGATGGGCACCCTCGAAAATCTGGCCCACCGCGGCTATACCGAGGGCTTCCTGCGCCGTCACAACCACAGCGAATACCAGAACTACGACTACGGCTACTCCGTCTCCGACACCCAGCAGTTCGTCGGCGAGATCACCGGTCGCAACGGTGACATGGTCGAGGTCGAGGTAAAGAACAAGTTCCTGGTGGGCAACAGCCTGGAGCTGATGACCCCGCAGGGCAACCTCAGCTTCAATCTGGAGCAGATGCAGAACCGCAAGGGCGAGCTGATCGACACCGCACCGGGCAACGGCCACGTAGTCTATGTGCCGGTGCCGAAGGAAGTGGACGTGAACTACGGCATCCTGCTGCGCAACCTCGGTGAGCGTCAGGATACCCGTCAGCCCCACTCGGCCGCCTGAGATGGCACTGCTCATCACCGACAAGTGCATCAACTGTGACATGTGTGATCCCGAGTGTCCGAACCAGGCCATCAGCCTGGGTGAGGAGATTTACGAGATCGACCCCAGTCGCTGCACCGAGTGCGTCGGTCACTATGAGAAGCCGACCTGTATCAGTGTCTGCCCTATCGACTGCATCATCTGGGATCCCGCTCATGTGGAAACCGAAGATCAGCTGATGGAAAAGTTTGTGCGGATGCATCGGCAGTAACCTCGGTATCAGCATCAACAACTCACAGGCTGCATCCTCCGGGAGCCCGTCCATATGATGAAACCGCAGCGCTGCTGATGAAGAAGTTTGTACAGATGCACCGACAGTAAATGCAACAAGGCCGGGAAATCCCGGCCTTTTTTGATCCAGCCCTCATCTCCATGATGGCTATTTTTTGTTTACCAACCGGTGCAATTCATCCAGCTCCCGCTGCGCCGTCAGCAAGTCGGTCTGTGCCTGCTCCAATTTGCTCTGCTTGTCGGCAATCTTGTCCGGCTTGCCACTGACTCTCGCCTCCTGCAGTTCAAGCAGACGCTCATCCACCTCGCCACGCAGTTTGTTAACCCGCTCTTTCTGCTCCTTAAGCAGACCTTCATCGGTACAGTTGGCCTTGATATTGCGCGCGGCCTGTTCCAGCCCGGCAATCTGCCCGGCATTGTTGTGTGCTTTGGCAAACACCAGCTGGTCATTGACGGCCTGCAGACGGGCCTTGCAACCGACCGCCTCACTGCCAAAGGCCTGACCCGCCAACAGCAGCAAGCCGGCTCCCAATACTTTCCACATCTCGATTCATCCGGTCTTGTTTGCGAGCTTACCATACAAACCTTGATCGGCAGCAGGGTCAAGCAAGCGGGAAAAAGGTGCGACAGAAGTTGTGCGACATCACGCAATTGCCACCCTGTTGGTTCTACAATAGCGCTCTTTTCAATCGGGAGTCTGTTATGAATCAACAAATTGTGGTCATTGCCAACGGTGCCCCCTATGGCAGCGAATCCCTGTTCAACGCCCTGCGTCTCGCTATCGCCCTCAACGAACAGGGCGGTGCCAGCCTCAAGCTGTTCCTGATGTCCGATGCGGTGAGTGCGGCGCTGGCCGGTCAGGCACCGGCCGAGGGATACAACCTGCGCCAGATGCTGGAGATCCTGCTGGCCCAGGGCGTCACCATTCGCCTGTGCAAGACCTGCACCGATGCCCGTGGCATCACCGCCCTGCCGCTGATCGAGGGCATTGAAGTCGGCACCTTGCCGATGCTGGCCCAATGGACCCTGGCTGCCGACAAGGTGCTGACCTTCTGAACCATAAGGGGCTGGCCAGCAGCGAAGTCAACCCGGTTAGCCTACCACCGACTCCTGTCGGGCACTTCGCCGACCATGATGTCGGGCGCTGGCTTCATAAAGCGCAAAAATCGCCACACAAAGCAGCGCCATCAGCACATAGAGCAACTGCCCGCTCCACTGCTCGAGGATCCAGCCTCCCAGCAGGGCGCCGGCGGCCCCTCCCAACCCGGCCAGTGCGCTGGCACCAAAGTAGCTCCCCTTGAGATGAGCGGGAGCCATCTGGTCGATCAGCACGTTGAGCAGGGGGAAGAGGATGGTCTCGCCAATGCTGAGCAACAGCACGGCGCCAAACCAGTGGCTGCGCACCATCGAGTCCCCCAGCGCAAAGAGCAATTGAGCCGCCAGAAAGAGCGCCATGCCGATATGAAGCCGTACCCGCACCGGCCAGCGTGACAACAACCGCAGCAGCGGAAATTGCAGCAGCACCACGGTCAGGGCATTGGTCGCCACCAGCAGAGCAACCAGTTCGGCCACCTGCGGCATACCGGCCCGGGTCAGGTATTGCACCAGCGGCGAGTGAAACTGGGAGTAGACCAGCACCATCAGGAGATTGGCCATCACCAGCAACAGGAAGGCGCGATCCGCCAGCAACACCTTGATGGCATCCCGCAGTCCGGGGCCAACCGCACCCGGCTTGCCACTGCTGCCAGCCAGGCGAAAGCCCCAGCCAAAGGCCAGCGCCAGCAGCAGATAGCTCACCACCAGAAACAGGAAGGTCTCCTGCTGGGCGTTGATCCCGAGGGTCACCCCCAGTAGCGGCCCCAACGCGGCTCCCAGGTTGAGCAGAAAATAGCGCAGGTGCAGTGCCAGCTCCCGCGCTTTGGCCGAGGCCAGACTGTCGGCCATCAGCGCCTTGCCGGGGGCATCGATGAGTCCCGACGAGAGGCCGCTGCCCATCACCCCGACCCCGAGCCAGAACACCGCATGGGAGAAACCGAGCAGGGCGAAACAGATCATCGCCACCAGACAACCGGCCAGCAGTATGCTGCGCCGCCCGAAGCGATCAGAGAGCCAGCCGCCGTAAAAACTGACCAGGGTAGAGAGGGCCATCGAGCCACCCAGCAACAGGCCGATGAAGGTGGCCGAAAGGTCATACTCCCGATAGAGCAGAATGGAGAGGAAGGGCCACACCATGTAGTAGCTGGTACGCACCATAAAGGTGCCCAGAATGACGATCCAGACCAGCGGGGTAAATTGCCTGGAGGTGCTCCATAACATCGTGATACTCCATGCCCCGCAGCTCTTACCACAAGATCCTGTCATAAACGGGGAAAGCATTCAGTTGTAACAGAGGGCCTCAATGGAAACAACACTCGATCACCGACAAGGTGCAACCGGATGCAAAAAGGCCAGCCGATGGGCATCGGCTGGCCTTTTTATCGCGGGATTTCCCTCTGGCTAACGCCAGAGGGCCAGGCTTAGCGCCAGGGGCTCTGCTGCCACAGACGCCCCAGTCCGGCTTCCAGCGCCTGAGCACCCTGCTGTCCCAGCTTCTGGGTCAGACTTTTAGGCTTGCGATAGCTGATGCCGATCACCTTGTGGTGGCTGGCCTGCGCCAGCAGATAGTCATCACTAGTGCAGAGGGTATCCACCAATCCCAGCCCCTTGGCCTGACTCGCCAGCCAGTGCTCGCCGGTCGTGACCTGATCGATATCGAGTTGCGGGCGGTGTTCGGCCACAAAGGCCTTGAAGCGCTCGTGGATCGCCGCCAGCTCCTCGCGAAACTTCTCGCGCCCCAGATCGTCGTTCTCGCCGAACATGGTGATAGTGCGCTTGTACTGACCGGCAGTGTGCATCTCGAATTCGATATCGTGCTTTTTCAACAACTTGTTGAAGTTCGGCATCTGGGCGATCACCCCGATGGAGCCGACGATGGCAAAGGGGGCAGCCAGGATCTTGTCCGCCACGCAGGCCATCATGTAGCCGCCGCTCGCCGCCACCTTGTCGATAGCCACGGTGAGCTTGATGTCACGATCGCGCAGCCGCTGCAACTGGGAAGCGGCCAAGCCATAGCCATGCACCACGCCGCCACCGGATTCGAGTCGCAACAGCACCTCGTCGCCGGGCTGGGCGACGCCGATCACCGCGCTCACCTCCTCGCGCAGGGAGGCCACCTCTTTGGCATCCATGCTGCCGTTGAAATCGAGCACAAACAGGCGACTGCGCTCATCACCGGCCTTGGCGCGCTTTTTCTGCTCCTCTTTCTGCTGCTTTTCCAGCACCTTGCGTTCGGTCTTGCTTACGAGCGCGCTCTTGAGGGCAAACTGCCCCAGCTCCAGCTCGCTCGAGAGATCGGTCACCACCAGCTCCCCCTTGCGCGCTTTCGGCTGGCGAGTGCTGACGATCATCAGGATGATGGCGCCGATGGCCAGCAGGAAGGTCACTGTCTTGGCCAGAAACAGGCCATATTCGGTCAGAAATGTCACGATGGACTCCAGAATGGATCGGTTTTCGTCACATTCTAGGGAGTTTGGCGAATGCGCGCAAAAAATCGCAGCCAGTGCCCGGAAAAACCAACCCGAGCATCACAACCTCTCTATTTTCTTCACATTTTTCTTGCCGCTGGCTGGTCAAACAGGCGCGCGGATCAGTACACTTGGCGCCGATTGCCATGCACTTATGGCCGGAATTTGTTAACAGGAGTTGTCATGCTCGATTATCAGGCACCCCGCGATCTGCTCAAGGATAAAGTCATTCTGGTCACCGGTGCCGGCGACGGGATCGGCCGCGAAGCCGCCCTCACCTACGCCGCTCACGGTGCCACCGTGATCCTGCTCGGCCGCACCAGCGCCAAACTCGAAGCCGTGTATGACGAGATTGAAGCGGCCGGTTATCCGCTGCCCGCCATCGTGCCGGTGGATCTGAAAGGGGCCACCGCCGCCCACTACCGCGGCATGGCAGAAACCTTCGCCCAGCAGTTTGGCCGCCTCGACGGCGTGCTGTTCAATGCTGGTCTGCTTGGCACCCTCTCTCCGTTTGAACATATTCAGGAGAAGGAGTGGGACGAGGTGATGCAGGTCAACGTCAAATCGGAATTCCTGCTGACCCAGGCGCTGCTGCCGCTCTTACGCCAGACTGCCAAGGCGCAGGGCGATGCCTCCATCGTCTATACCTCCTCCAGCGTGGGACGCAAGGGGCGCGCCTACTGGGGCACCTATGCCATCTCCAAATTTGCCATCGAGGGGATGATGGAAGTGCTGGCCGACGAGCTTGAGAACACCGGCGTGCGGGTCAATACCCTCAATCCGGGCGGTACCCGTACCAAGATGCGCGCCAGCGCCTTCCCGGCGGAAGATCCCATGAACCTCAAGACTCCGGCCGACCTGATGCCGCTCTACCTCTACCTGATGGGGTCGGACAGCAGCGGCAAAACCGGCCAGACCTTTGTGGCTCAGCCAAAATAAACAAGTTGCGTGGCCCAGCCCAAATAAATCAATAAAATACCCAGAGTGTTGTGCGGCAGGGGTTAAATTGAATAGGGAGCACAGGCTCCCTGTTCGAACCACTGACCATCCTATCTCCAATCAGGTTGAACTATGTTTCGTCCCAAGAGCACGTTTGAGCAATGGCGGATCTTTCAGGCGGTGGTCGACTGCGGCGGCTACGCCCAGGCGGCCGAGGCGCTGAACAAGAGCCAGTCCTCCCTCAATCATGCGGTTGCAAAGTTGCAGCAGAGTCTGGGGGTGCCCTTGCTGGAGGTGCGCGGCCGCAAGGCGGTGCTGACGCCGGCGGGCGAGATCTTCCTCAAGCGGGCCCGTCAGCTGAGCCAGCAGGTGGAAGAGCTGGAAAATCTGGCCAACAACCTGGAGCGGCAGTGGGAGCCGCAGATCAACCTCTATGTCTCGGCGCTGCAACCAAGGGATCGCCTCTATCGGGCGCTGGCCAGCTTCTATCCCCGCAGCCGGGGTTGCCGGGTCAACCTGCACGAACGCATTCACTGCCACTTCAACGCCCTGCAACCGGGGGATCTGATGCTCTCCGAGCACCTGCCCGGCGATCGCACCGGCCTGTTGCTGGACGAGGTGTGCCTGCTGCCCCTCTGCGCCGCCAGCCATCCGCTGGCACAGGAGGAGGGGCCCATCCGCAGCGACGTGCTGACCAGCCACAACCAGATCAGCCTTCACCCCCCCATTCACCGCTCGGTGGACTGGAACGATGCGGATGACACCGGCTGGAGGGCGACCCACTACCACGAAGTGCTCGCCATGCTGCGCCTCGGCCTCGGCTATGCCTGGCTGCCGCGCCATCTGGTTGAGCGGGAGCTGGCGGAAGGTTCACTCATACAGCTGGATCTGGAGAGCGGCAACGAGCGCCACCTCTACACCTACCTGCTGACCCTCTCCCCCGAATCTCTCGGCCCAGCGACCGAGCTGCTGCTTCGCTGCCTGCGCAACGAATATCAGGGCGAATCAGCGCCGCTCCCGCACGCCCAGTCCCAGCACGATAAATAACAGTCACATCCCCCGTCAGACGTTCGGCACCCGCCAGCTGGCGGCCAGTGCCACCAGCGCCAATCCCAGCGCCACCATAAAGACCCCGTGGAAACTCCACACCTCCGCCACCACACCGGCGATGGCCCCCGCCATGATGGAGCCGGTGCGGATGCTGTTGGCAAACAGGGTAGTCGCCACCCCGGCTCTCCCCGGCATCAGATCCTGAAAGTAAGACATGCCGATCCCCGCCACGATACCGATGAAGATGGCGTTGAACAGCTGCAAGGCGATCAGGGCGTATTGGTCGGTGAGGGTCACCAGACCTGTGTAAAAGGCCGCACCAGCTAGCACCGCCAGCAGCATCATGGGGCGCTTGCCAAAACGGGCCGTGTAGTAACCCGCCAGCAGCATGAAGGGGATCTCCAGCGCCGCCGCCGTGCCCATCAGGATACCGGCAAGCTTCTCATCCATCCCGAGCTCGCGGGTGATGTAAAGCGGCATATTGATGAGGTACATGCTGTTGCAGGTCCACATCAGGGTGGAGGCGATAAAGAGCGCCCGCACCGCCGGATCCCGCCAGCTGCTGACCCGCTCGCTCTCTTCAGCCATCTTGGGCAAAGGGAGAGAGGGGAGCCAGCGCCACACCACCAGGGCACAGAGCAGGTAGGCCAGTGCCGAAGCCAGATACATCAGCTCGAAACCGTAGCCGATAGCCAGCGCGAAGGCGATGGGCGGGCCTATGACCCAGGCCAGCGAAAATTGGGCTCGCATCACCGAGCTGAACATGTCAGCCCGCCGGTTGCGGCTGTCGGAATACTCCCGCGCCAGCGCAAACAGCTGGGGACTGGCTGTGGCCGCCAGCGCCGCCAGCATCACCCCCAGACTCGCCAGCAGCCAGTAGTTGCGGTTCCAGGCAAACAGCAAGGAGAGCGCCACCCCGGCAAAACAGCAGCGCAGGATCAGTCGCTTGCGATCCCCCTTGTTGTCGGAGCGATGGCCCAGCCACTGGCTGACCAGAATGCCCACCACCGCATTGATGGTATAGAAGAGCCCGACCAGAAAGGGGCGCACCTGCACCTCTTCGGCCAGAAACAGACTTAAGGTAGGCACCTGCAGTGCCACCGCGACGCCGGTCATAAAGGTCACGGCAAGAAATGAAAGAGAGACTGGGTCAGGGCGTTTGACCGCCGCTATCGACAAGCTCATAGGGTTACCACTGATTGGAGGGACGATACGGGCTAACGGGCGGCAGCCGTATGAAAATTCGGCGCCTATCTTATGTCACTATCAAGAGCGGGCTCAAGGATGGCATAAGCAGGTGTGCGCCTTGCGAGGGAGGCCGCGACCCCGTAGAGTGAAAGCCCATCCTGCCAGCACAAGGAATTCGCATGTTTGATTTTGATCAGGAAGTAGACCGCAGTGGCACCATGAGCCTGAAATGGGACAAGTACAAGGGTCAGGATGTGCTGCCCATGTGGGTTGCCGATACCGACTTTGTCTCCCCCCCGTCCGTGATCGAGGCGTTGACCAAACGGGTCGCCCACGGCATTTTCGGCTATTCACGCCCCTCGCCGCGCCTGATCGAACTCATTATCGAACGGATGGCAACCCGCTATGGCTGGGCCATCGAGCCCGAATGGCTGGTATTCCTGCCGGGCGTGGTGCCGGGGCTCAACCTCGCCTGCAAGGCGTGGAGCCAGCATGGCCGCGGCATCATCACCCCCAAGCCGGTCTACTACCCCTTCCTGCAGGCGCCGGGCTTCAATGATCGCCCCCTGCTCACCGTGCCGATGATTGAAGAGGCGGGTCGTTGGGTGCTGGATCTGGCAGAGCTTGAGCGTCAGGCCCCCGCCGCAGATCTACTGCTGCTCTGCAACCCCCACAACCCGGGCGGCACCATCTTCACCCGTGACGAGCTACTGGCCATCGATGTCATCGCCGCGCGCCACAATCTGGTGATCTGCTCCGATGAAATCCACTGCGATCTGCTGCTGGATAAAAACGCCCGCCACATTCCCTACGGCGCCATCAGTGTACAAGCAGCCGGGCGCTGCGCGGTGATGATGGCCCCGAGCAAGACCTTCAATATCGCCGGTCTCTGCTGCTCCTTCGCCATTATCCCCAACGCCCGTCTGCGCTTCAGGCTGCAACAGGCGATGCGCGGCATCAGCGCCGACGTCAACCTGCTGGGCTTTGTCGCCGCCGAAGCAGCCTATGAGGGTGGTGAGCAGTGGCTAACCGCGCAACTCGACTATCTGGCGGCCAATCTGGCCCTGATCCAGCAGGCGGTTGCCCGCTGGCCCGGTGTCAAGCTGGCCAACCATCAGGCGACGTATCTGGCCTGGATCGATGTGAGCGCCCTTGGCCTTGCCGATCCCATCGCCTTCTTCGAGCAGGCCGGCGTTGGTCTCTCCCCCGGCGCCCAGTTTGGCGACGGTCAGTTCGTGCGGCTCAACTTCGGCTGCACCAGGGCACGGCTGACCGACGCGCTGGCGCGGATGGAGCGGGCAATCCTCAATAACAAGCCCTGATCAGCCAGCAACGGGATGGGCAAGCCCCATCCCTTTTTCCCTGTGTCATCAGCCAGCGGTCAACTCAGTCAACGGTCAATTATGTCTCTACGGATCTTGCATCACCTTCTGCTCCCCCTCTGTGCACTCTCTGCGCTGCTCCCCTTTGGCAGCCAGGCGCTGACTATCGGAACGGGCCCGCTCAATGGGGTCTACTACCCGACCGGTGGCGCCATCTGCCGAGTGCTCAATGCCGGCCATGCCCTGCATGGGGACAGCTGCACCGTGCAGAGCACCCGTGGCTCGATGGCCAATCTCAAGGCACTCGACAAGGGGGACGTACAGCTGGCGCTGGTGCAATCCGATGTGTTGCACCACGCCCTGCACGGCACCGGCCCCTTCAGCGGGCAGGGGGCCAACAATGAGCTGCGCAGCCTGTTTCGCCTCTATCAGGAGTCGTTGACCCTGCTGGCCGCCCCCAATAGCGGCATCACCACCCTGGCAGATATCGAAGGGAAACGGGTCTATCCGGGCAACAACGGCGCCGGTGAGCAGATCACCAGCCAGGCCCTGATGGCAGTCATGGGATGGCAACCCGGGCAGTTTGCTGCCTATCAGCTCAAATCGGACAGCGAACCGCTGGAAGGGCTGTGCGATGGATCGCTGGATGCCGCGTTTGTGGTTGCCGGTCACCCCAGTCTGGCGGTCGGCGATCTGATCAGCCGCTGCAAGGTGCGCCTCATTCCCATCGAAGGGGAGCAGATCGACAGGCTGCTCAAGCAATACCCCTACTACCAGCGCAGCCGTATCGCCGCCAACCTCTATCCGGGGCAGACCACCGCCATCAACAACATCGGGATGAGTGCCGAACTGGTGGCGCTGGCCAGCCTGCCGGACCCCATCGTCCGAACCGTGCGCGATACCCTGCTGGCCCGGGTCAAACAGTTCAGTCGGCTGCATCCCGCCCTTAGCAAGGTGACTCCCGAGCAGTTGCAGGCGCAAACCGAGCTGCCCCTCCATGCGGGAATGTCGGATCAACCGCCAGCTCCCTTGTCACTGACCCCCGAGCAGTTAACCGCGGAACAGCTGACGCCGGAGCCGTTAACACCAGCACCATCGACCTCGGAAGCGGTGCCCACGACAGAGCAGGTGAGTGCCGCCGACGGGACGACAACGCCCATTGAGGCGCCCTCCGACGCGACCGCCACCAGCAGTGCCGCAGTGGCGACAGAAGCCACAGAGGTTAATCCCTTACCCGAAGAGGCGCTCGAGGTCACCCCCGAGCTCACTGCGCCAACCACCGAGGGTGGGAGCGTGGCCCCCTCTGCCGCAGCGTCAACGGCGCCAGCACCATCGGCTGCCGTTTCAACTCAGTTGCCACAGAGCGCCTCTGCGGCCACTGCGCCGCAAGAGCAGGCAACCCAGCCTGCCAGCAGCGCGGTTGCTGACGAAACCCCACCGCAGGATAAAACCGATATACTTCCCTCCCCTGCCACCAGTGCAGCCACACCGCCGCAGCACTGAGTGGTCAGCACCCACAAACGCATCAGGGCAGCCTCGGCTGCCCTGATTGTTTACGCACGTTCGATAGTGACGCAATTGATGGCGGCACAGTCACCCCGATAGACCTACTCACCTTGCCGCCCCGCTACGGCTCCATCACCCGGGTCAGATAGGGGTTGGGCTTCTGGATCTCCTCCTCTACCCAGTGCAGCAACTGCTTGATGGCCCGCGACAACACCTGATTCTGGCGCACCACGTAGCCCAGACTGGTACCGGGAAAGTCGCCGAGGCTGGTGACCGGCGCGGTGAGGTTGAGGCGCGGATGCAGGGAAAAGTCCGGCACGATGGCGACACCAAAGCCCGCCTCGGCCCAATCCAGCTGGGCGTCCACGCTGCCCACCTCCATGATGCGGCAAGGGGGTAACGCCAACAGCGGCAGGGATGGGTCGATCAGCGCCCGGGTGCGGGTGTCGTGACCGAGCAAGATCAGGGTCGGCTCATCGAGGGGATCGCTCTCTCCCGCCACCGCCCGCGCCTGCCAGCGGGCAAGGCCGTGGCCCAGCGCGCACCAGGTTACCTGTTGCAGCTCGGTATAGAAGAGCGGCTCGCTGCGCTTTTGCGCCATCACGAAGCCCAGATCCGCCTTGCCCGCCTTGACCAGCTCGGCGGCCTGATCCGAAGTGGTGTTGAACAGGGTAAGGTCGATGCCGGGGAACTCCCGCTTGAAGCGCTGGAACGGCTGGATAAGCAGCAGGCGGGAGATGATGTCGCTGGCGGCGATGGCCAGCGTCCCCTGACTCAGCTGGTTGAGGGCATTGAGATCGGACTGGCAGAGCTGCAACTCGGCAATGGTGCGCTCGGCGCTTTGCAGCAGCCGCTCCCCCGCCTGCGTCAGGCGAAACGGACTGCGCTCGATCAGCCGCACCCGGGTCGCCTGCTCCAGCCGCTTGATATGCAGGCTGACATTGGGCTGGGTCATGTGCAGCTCGGTGGCGGTCTGGCCAAAATGTTGCAATCGGGCCAGGGTGACAAAGGTTTGCAGCCAGTGAATATCCAGCATAAGAGTCCCTCAACCCGCGATGTGCGGGGCTTGCCAGGCAAAATCGGACGGTTTGCCGCTTAATTGGCCATAATTATATGGTTCTCTTATCGGAATTATAAAGATAATTAATTTTTCTAATCCGCATCAGGCTCCTAGGATGAACGCCTAACGTCTTAGGAGAAAGAGTCATGTCGTCTATCGTAGTCGTAGGTGCTAACTGGGGTGATGAAGGCAAAGGCCGCATCGTGGATTATCTGGCAGGTCAAGCTGGCGCCAGCATTCGCTTCCAGGGCGGCAACAACGCTGGCCACACCGTGGTCAACGACCTTGGCACCTTCAAGCTGCACCAGGTTCCGAGTGGCGTATTCAACCCGGATTGCCTGGTTGTCCTCGGCCCGGGCATGGTGATCAGCCCCGAGAAACTGACCGTCGAGCTCGACGAAGTCAAAGCCTCCGGCGTGACTCCGAAGCTGGCCATCTCTGACCGCGCTACCCTCTGCCTGCCGCTGCACGCACTGGAAGATACCCTGGAAGAGCAACGTCTGGGTGACGGCGCCTATGGCTCCACCCGTCAGGGCATCGCTCCTGCCTACGGCGATCGCGTGATGAAGAAAGCGATCCTGGTCGGCTGGCTGAAACAGCCGGACGTGCTGGTCGAGCGCATCCAGTTCATGCTGGACTGGAAACTGCCGCAGATGAAGGCTATCTACCCCTCCTTCGAATTCACCCAGACTGCCCAGGAGATGGCTGACTGGCTGCTGGAAGTCTCTGCACCGTGGATCGACGCCGTGTGCAACGTCAGCATGCCGCTCAAAGCGCTGCAGGCCGAAGGCAAGACCCTGCTGTTCGAAGCGCAGCTGGGCGCTGGCCGTGACCTGATCTACGGCGAATACCCCTGGGTGACCTCCTCCCACGTATCTGGCGCCTACGCCGGTATCGGTGGCGGTCTGCCGGGTCTGCGTCCGGAGCGCGTCATCGCTGTGGCCAAGGCATTCAGCTCCTCTGTCGGTACCGGCACCCTGCTGACCGCCATGGAGAACCAGGACGAGTTCCGCAAGATCACCAACGAGTTCGGTGCCACCACCGGCCGTCCTCGTGATGTCGGCTACTTCGATGCTGTCGCCACCAAGAACGGTGTCGAGCTGCAAGCCGCCACCGAAGTGGCCCTGACCAAGCTGGACTGCCTGACCGGTCTGCCGGATCTGAAGATCTGCGTGGCCTACGAAGGTGCCCACACCGAGAACCCGATTTGGCCGCAAACTGCAGCCCTGAAGCCGGTTTACGAGCAGATGGAAAGCTGGAGCGAAGACATCACCGGTTGCCGCACCTTCGAAGAGCTGCCGCGCGCTGCCCAGCAGTACGTGCTGCGTATCGAAGAGCTGCTCGGCGTACCGGTTCCGATGGTTTCCGTCGGCCCGGGCCGTGACGAGATGATCCTGCGCTAAGCCGCATTTCTCATCGTCAAACAAAAAACCGGCATCCCTGATGCCGGTTTTTTTTATGGCTGCCGTTTACCTTCTTGCCATAAAACCACCCAAAGGCTCAATTAACTCACCAATCGACCTCACATTGAGCAGTTCTGCAATAAAATTCTACCCTGCCCTCGTTAAAGTGAACCCGTTACCACACGAGGAGTCACCCGATGAAATTGCTCAAACAGAGTGCCCTGTTGCCACTGCTCTGCCTGACGGCCATGCCAGCCTTTGCCATGACCCTGAAGAGCACGGATATTCACGAAGGCCAGCTGATGGCCAAACAGTTCAGCTTCAACGGCTTTGGCTGCAGCGGCGACAACCACTCGCCCCAACTTAGCTGGCAGGATCTGCCGGCAGGCACCAAGAGTGTTGCCATCACCGCCTATGACCCCGATGCCCCTACCGGCAGCGGTTGGTGGCACTGGCTGGTGGTTAACCTGCCTGCCACCCAGAGCGAGCTGGCCAGCAATGCCTCCGGCAAGCTCAAGCAGGGATTGGAGATCCGCACCGACTTTGGCAGCCAGGGTTACGGCGGCCCCTGCCCGCCCGCTGGTCACGGCATGCACCGCTATGAGTTCACCGCCTGGGCCCTGCCCCATGATCTCGAGGTGAAGGCTGATACCCCGCCGGCTATGGTAGGCTACATGCTCAACAGCATGGCGCTCGGCAAAGCCACCCTGACCGCCACCTTCGTCACCCCCTAGGAGCCAACCGGATGAGCACTCCCCTGCTGCAACAGAGCCACTATCTCGGGATCCGCCAGCAGCCCCTGCATCGGGTGCTCATCTATGCCCCAACCCTCATCTGGGTCACCCAGGGGAGCAAGCAACTATGGTGGCACGAGCGACGTCTGTCGTTTGACAGGGAGCGGTGGCTGCTGATCCCGGCAGGCCACCAGCTCACCTTCGTCAATCAGCCGGAGCAGGGCAAGTTTCGCTCCCACGCCATCACGCTGCTCACTCTGCCGCCACCAGAATGGCTGGCCGAGTCAGCCCCTTCCCACGCCGATCTGGAGGAACCCGCTGTCAAGGTCACCCCCGGGCTCGCCTTCTGCTTTGAGCTCATCAGCACCATGGCCGAACGGGGACTGAGCGAGGCGACCCAGGCCGAACTGCTGCGCGGCTTCTATGCCGAGCTGCGGGCCGCCAATGCCCTCGGGTTGCTCTTTCCCGCCAGCACCATGACCCTCGCAGAGCGGCTGGCCCGCTACCTAGCGGTGGAACCCGGCATCGACCACACCCTGGAGGCGGTGGCCCCCCACTTCTCCATGAGCCGCGCCTCCATGGTGCGCAAGCTGGCCGCCGAAGGTCGCAGCTTTCGCCAGTTGCTGGCTCAGGTGCGCATGAGCCACGCCCTCAACCTGTTGCAACAGGGCCTGACCCCGCTGGAGGTCGCCCTCGCCTGCGGTTATGACTCCCCCAGCCGCTTTGCCGCCCGCTTCAAACAGGAGTTCGGCCTGACGCCCCACCAATACCTGCACACTTGCCCTGCCAGATTGGCGAGCAACGACAAGTAAAATATTACTTAAAGTCAATTTTATGTAACCTGATGTAACCCGGTGATCCCGCTCACATTGCCGCCTCCTCAGAGTGTGATCTCGCGCCAACGCTCCCTTTTCCCTTGCCATACAATGGCTACCGAACACCTTTTCACTAAAAATAAGCGTAAAAAATCTTCCTTTTAACCTACATAAACGGAATTGGAGCGAGCAATGTTTCGTAAAACTTTACTCTCGGTAGCCCTCGGCACCGCCCTGTTCGGACTGACTGCCTGCAACGATAACCAGACTGAGAGCAGCACAGTCGCCAAACCGGAGCAGGCCATCCAGTACAAGGACGTGATCGACCGTCGGGGAACACCGACCCAATTCCGCGACTTTGACAGCTACTCCAACCTCAAATACAACCCGCTGCTCGATCTGGGGGCATGGCACGGTTTCCTGCTGCCTGCCAACGACAAGGAGTGGGGGGGCTTTACCGGCCCCATGGTCATCTCCGAGGAGTACAGCCTCTTCTTTGCCAGCGGGCTGGACAAGCTCACCCTGAGCGATGCGAGCGGGCGCCCGTTCCCGCTCACCAGCGCCCGCAAGCAGGAGGTGTACGCCATTCCCGGTGCACTGGTGCAACGCTTCGAGTTCGAGCCCTTTACGCTGGAGCTGGAGCTGCGTTATGGCGATGCCCGCACCGCCCTTATCCGCACCCGACTCATCAATCAGACCGATGCACCGCTCACCCTCAACCTCAACTGGCAGGGCGAGTTGCTCAATCAATGGGATGCCAAGGATACGATTGCCAGCAAATATCCAGGCTGGACTCGCACCATCAGCGAGAGCGACAAAGGAATCGAATTCCAGTTCGGCAAACTGCGCAGCACCTGGAACATCATGCAGAGCGGCAGCGCCCGCTATCGCATCGACCGCACCCTGCCAAGTCGCACCACCCTCGACCAGAAGACACTGGGCTACCAAAGCGACGCCAGCATTACCCTGGCCGCCAAGGAGAGCGAGGATATCTACACCCTGCAGAGCTATCTCCACTCCGCAGATGACGCCAGCCGCCATCAGCAGAGCCGTCAGGCCCTGCTGGCCAACCCAGCCAGCTATTTTGCCGACTCCATCCGCCGCTGGGAGGGCTACCTTGCCAACGGTCTCTCCAATCAGGGTATCCCCGAGTCGGAGCGTCGCATCGCCGTCAAAGCGATGGAGACCCTCAACGGCAACTGGCGCTCCCCGGCTGGCGCCATCCTCCACGACGGGGTGACCCCCTCCAATACCGCCCGCTGGTTCGACGGCGTCTGGGCCTGGGACAGCTGGAAGCACGCCTATGCCATGGCACACTTCAACCCTGAGGTGGCCAAGAACAACGTGCGCGCCATGTATGACTATCAAGTACAGCCGGATGATCCGGTGCGACCACAGGATGCGGGCATGGTGATCGACGCCGTCTTCTACAACAAGCTGGCGGATCGCGGTGGCGATGGCGGCAACTGGAACGAGCGCGACACCAAGCCGCCCCTCTCCGCCTGGGCCATCTGGGAAATCTACAACGCTACCAAGGACAAGGCCTTTATCGCCGAGATGTATCCCAAGCTGCAGGCCTACCACGACTGGTGGTACCGCGCGCGGGACAACAACCGCAACGGCATCATCGAATATGGCGCCACCAAGCATGTGGAGCACAATGACGAGTACGGCAATATCACCTTCAAGGTGCAGTACTCCAACGGTATTCCCGCCGGGCTGGATCTCTCCAGCTGTACCAGTGAGGGGGATGACTGGTATGCCTGCGCCGGTATGCCGCTCTATCAACAGGTGTTGAACGTGGGCGGGTACAGCGACATGGATATCGGTGCCCAGCACGGCGCCGGTTGGGAGTCAGGCATGGACAACGCAGCCCGCTTCGGCTTTATCGAACCGGGCCAGCTGCAACGCTATGCCGACAAGACCTATGGCGGAGATTTGGCCAAGGCGCGTCAGGACTGGAACGTCGCCTTCTTTGAAAACCATCAGGACAATGGCGATTTGATCGGTTTCTCCATCGATCAGGAGTCGGTGGAGCTCAACGCCTTCCTCGCCAAGGAGAAACGCATTCTGGCCGACATGGCCGACCTGCTTGGCAAGCCGAACGACGCGAGCCGCTACCGCGATGGTGCGATCCAGCTGGCTGGTTACATCAACAGCTGCATGTTCGATGAGGCATCAGGCTTCTATTACGATCGTCAGATTGCTCAGGGGGATGTTGCTGACGGCAACGGCTGCGTCGGAAAATTGCTGACCGCCCGCGGCCGTGGCCCGGAAGGGTGGAGCCCGCTCTGGGCAGAAGTCGCCGACAAGGAGAAAGCGGCACGGGTGCGCGAGGTGATGCTCAACGCCCAGGAGTTCAACACAAAGATCCCGCTGGGCACAGCCGCGCTGACCAACCCGGCCTACGACCCCAATATCTACTGGCGCGGCCGGGTATGGCTCGATCAGTTCTACTTCGGGGTGAAGGGGCTCGAAAACTACGGCTATCGCAGCGATGCCGAGGCACTGGTCAACAAGCTGTTCAACAATGCCGAAGGACTGGCGGGCAGCGGCCCCATCCGCGAAAACTACAATCCGGAGACCGGCGCCATGCAGGGGGCCAGCAACTTCAGCTGGAGCTCGGCCCACCTCTATATGCTCTATCGCAACTTCCTCAAGCCACAGGAATAAGCCTCGAGAGAGGATGCCCCCCTTCGGCTTGATGCATCAGGTGGCCTTGTAGAGTGTTGCCATACTGATTGAGCAAACTGAGCACTCGGGAAATATTGCTCAGGCGCTTGCTGCACCCCCGCAAAAAATGGTGATAGCGGGGGAATAAAAAACAACCCGGCACGAATACCGGGTTGTTTTTTTATCAGAGAGACGAACTCAGCTCTGGCCTTGCAGCGCCTGCTGCAACTCCTCTTCGCTCCAGATGGTAATGCCAAGCTCCTGTGCCTTGGCCAGCTTGGAACCGGCCGCTTCCCCCGCGACCAGCACATCGGTCTTGGCAGATACAGAGCCCGCCACCTTGGCCCCCAGCGCCTGCAGCGCCGCCTTGGCGTCGTTGCGCGACAAGGTGGTCAGGGTGCCGGTCAGCACGAAGGTCTTGCCGGCAAAGGGTTGCTCCGCGGCCTCTTTCTTCTCGATGGCCGGCCAGTGGATGCCGGCAGCCAGCAAGGCTTCCAGCACCTCCACGTTGTGCGGCTGACGCAGGAAGTAGTAGACATGCTTGGCCACCACATCACCCACATCGGCCACTTCGAGCAGTTGCTCCACCGAGGCCGCGCGCAGGGCATCCAGCGTGAGGAAGTGGTTGGCAAGGTTGAGCGCAGTCGCCTCCCCCACTTCGCGGATCCCCAGGGCAAACAGGAAACGCGGCAGGGTGGTACTGCGCGCAGCATCGATGGCGGCTACCAGATTGAGGGCCGATTTTTGCCCCATCCGCTCAAGACCGGCCAGCTGGATGGCGTTGAGGCTAAACAGATCGGCGGGAGTCTTCACCAGCCCCTTGTCTACCAGCTGCTCGACAATCTTGTCGCCAAGGCCGTCCACATCCATGGCGCGACGGGCGGCGAAGTGCTTGATCGCCTCCTTGCGCTGCGCCTCGCAGAACAGGCCACCGGAGCAGCGGGCAACCGCTTCCCCTTCCAGCCGTTCGACCGCAGAGCCACAGACCGGACACTCGGTCGGGAAGAGAATTTCGCGTGCATCAACAGGGCGCTGCGCCTCCACCACGGCGACGATCTGCGGGATCACATCCCCTGCCCGGCGCACGATCACGGTATCGCCAATCATCACGCCAAGGCGTTCAATCTCGTCGGCGTTGTGCAAAGTGGCGTTAGAGACGGTGACGCCGCCGACAAACACCGGTTTGAGCTTGGCGACCGGGGTCACGGCGCCGGTGCGGCCGACCTGAAACTCGACGTTCTCAAGCTCTGTCATCTCCTCCTGCGCCGGGAACTTGTGGGCGGTCGCCCAGCGTGGGGCGCGGGCCACAAAGCCGAGCTCCTCCTGCAGAGCGATGGCATCCACCTTGTAGACCACGCCGTCGATCTCGTAAGGAAGCTCGCCACGGCGGGCCAGAATGTCGTCGTGGAACGCCTGACAACCGGCGCCCCCCTCTTTGAGTTTCACCTCGGGACTAAGCGGCAGCCCCCACTCCTTGAGCTGATTGAGGCGACCAAAGTGAGAGTCACCGAGCAGCTCGCCGCCGACACCGACGCCGTAGGCGTAAAAGCTCAGGGGACGGCTGGCAGTGATACGTGAATCGAGCTGACGCAGGCTGCCGGCGGCGGCGTTACGAGGGTTGACGAACACCTTCTCGCCTGCTGCCAGTGCCTTGGCATTCATCGCCTCGAAACCGGCCTTGGGCATAAACACTTCGCCACGCACCTCAAGCCGCTCGGGCCAACCAGAGCCCCGCAATGCGAGCGGAATCGCCTTGATGGTACGCACGTTCTCGGTGATCTCCTCACCGGTAGCGCCATCGCCCCGGGTCGCAGCCTGCACCAGCTGACCATTTACATAGAGCAGGCTCACCGCCAGGCCATCAAGCTTGGGCTCGCAGCAGAACTCGAAACGCACTTCACGCTTGAGGCGATCGCTCATCCGTTGTTCAAACGCCAGCAGCTCGTCACTGCTAAAGACGTTATCCAGACTGAGCATGGGGATCTCATGACGCACCTGACTGAACGCCGTCAGCGGCTGGCCTCCGACACGCACGCTGGGTGACGCCGGTGTTTTCAGCTCGGGATGCTCGGCCTCCAGCGCAATCAACTCGCGCATCAGGCGATCGTATTCGGCATCCGGCACTGTGGGGTTATCCAGCACATAGTACTGGTGACCATATTCGGTAAGCAGTTCACACAATTGACGGTGGCGGGAGAGGGTGTCGCTCATGAAAAAGTCTCGAAGTGTGATTGAACATACGGCCGGGGTAGAAACAAAAATGCGGTACCAGGGTACCGCACTTTTTCTTCACTCGACCCGCATGGCGTATTAGTCGCGACTGGCCTCGTAGGCAGCCAGCTCGTGACGGTAACGGGCAATGGTCTCGTCGCTCAGCGGGCTGCGATCCATATCGGTCAGCATGGCATCGAGATCGCTGGCCAGCTGATCGGCAGCCTGCAGCATATCCTCGAAGGCAAACGCGGCATTGCTGCGCAGCGGCAGTTGCATGAACAGGGAGACACCCGGCGTGGTGAACTGTTCCATCCGGTACGGATTGAAGGTGCCCGGCTTGACCATGTTGATCATGGAGAAGAGCACTTCACCCTTGCCGTTGGGATCTTCGTGACGGTGGAAAATATCCATCTCGCCAAACTTGAAGCCCAGCGCCATCAGGGATGAGAGCAGGGTCGCACCTTGCAAGTCGTGACCCGGACGGCCCATCAGGTTGATGACATAGACATCCTGCCAGATCTTCTCGACCGGCTGGGGCGCCATGCGCGGCTCTTCCACCACAGGAGCAGGTGCCACATAGGCAGGCTCTTCATACACAGGCTCGGGAGCCACATGACGGGGCTGCGGCTGATATTCCGGCTCGGGAGCACGCACCGGTTCGGCACGAACGCTGTCGGCGGTACGGACTGTCTCTGCACGGGCACCAAAAGTAGGGGCGGTCGCGTAAGCGGGCTCGACCAGCGGCTCGTCATCCAGCGACTGCATCATGGGCTCGCGCTGGGGACGGGAACGGTAGACCGGGGTACGACGATTGACCTGAGCTGGTTTGCGCACCGGCGCGGCGGGCGCCTCGTCGATCTCCTCGGGCAGCGGTTCGTCTAACGCTTCCTCCTCTTCATAGACAGGAGGCGGCGGAACCGGGCGGGCAGCAGGCTTGCGCACTACGGGCGGCGGCAGAGCGTCCTCGTCATCTTCATCATCAAAGGCGGGGACGGCAGGGCGACGACCGAGTTCCGGCTGGCGGCTCTCTTCACTGCGCAGCTTGGGCTCGGCACGACGGCCACCACTGACCACACGTACCTGGCCGATGCCATCGCTATCGAAGGCGTCGTTATCACGATCCCGCGACTTGGAGTCCATCCGTCCAATCGGTTTCTCTTTGATCGGTGCCTGACGATTCTTTTTGTTGCTCCACAACCCGTGAATGAGCAATGCCGCAATAGCAATACCGCCCAGGGCAACCAAGATGTAACGCAATTCCTGCATTAGCTGCTTCTCTTTCTAGTTTTGCTCAGCCAAAGCGACGGCTTCACCGATATCGACCGACACAATGCGAGAAACCCCGGGCTCTTGCATCGTCACGCCAACCAGCTGCTCAGCCATCTCCATGGAGACCTTATTATGACTGATGTAAACGAACTGTACTGTGCTCGACATCTCTTTGACAAGAGAACAGAAGCGACCGACGTTCACTTCATCGAGCGGTGCATCCACCTCATCCAGCAGACAAAAAGGTGCTGGGTTGAGTCTGAAGATGGCAAAAACCAGCGCAAGCGCGGTTAACGCCTTCTCCCCCCCGGAAAGCAGGGCAATGGTAGCATTCTTCTTACCCGGAGGTCTCGCCATGATGCTCACTCCGGCCTCCAAAAGATCATCGGAGGTAAGCTCAAGCCAGGCACTGCCCCCACCGAACACTTTTGGAAACAGGGATTTTAAATCTTCGTTGACCTTATCGAAAGTGTCCCGGAACCGTATTTGTGTCTCTTTATCAATTCTTTTAATGGCTTGGCTCAAGGTTTCCAGCGCTTGCTCGAGATCCTGACACTGATTTTCAAGATAGGTTGCCCGGGTTTTCGCCTCTTCGTACTCCTCCAGCGCCGCCAGGTTGATGGCGCCGAGCGCCTCCACTTGCGCCTCCAGGGTCTGGATCTCCTGCCGCAGCTTGCCGCGATCAGCGGCGATCAGCACCGCCTGATCGAGATCCACTAGTCGAACCCCCAACTCTTCGAACTGCTCGTGCAACCCCTTTCGACGGGTGAGGTTGCGTTCGCGCTCAAGGCGCAAGGTTGCCAGCTTCTCCTGCAACGTCACCAGCTGCTTGTGATCGGCACTTCTGGCCTGTTCCAGCTCACCCAACTGGCGCTCCAGCTCCGCCAGCCGTTGATGGCAGGCGAGCTGCTGCGCCTCCAGATTGCGCTGCTCAGCCAGCAGGGGCGCCAGATCCGGCACGGCCTTGCTATCCGGCCCTTTCAGCTCGGCCAGCTCCAGCCCGAGCCTCGCCAACTCCTCTTCGCCCAGGGTAATGAGTTGGCGCAGATTGCCCAACTCCAGTTGCAAACGCTGGCAAGTCGCTTGTTGCTGCTCGCGGCGCGCACGGGCCTCGTCGACCGCCCGCTCGCAGCGGGTCAGCAGCTCCTGAGCGAGCTGCAACCCTTGTGTCAGCGGCTCCCCCTGCTCCTGCAACTCGGCAAGGCGTGCCTCATCGAGTTCCAGTTGTTCACGGGCGCTGGCCAGTCGCTCTGCCTCTTCGGCCTGCTCCTGATCTAGCCGGATCAGCTCTTCGCCGAGCTGACCGAGCCGCTGCAACCGCTCCTGCCGCTGACCCTGTTGCAGACTCCAGGCTTCGCGCAGTTGTTGCCATTTCTGCTCTTGCTCGCGCAAGGTTCGCTGCGACAACTCCTGCGCACTGGCAAGCTGGGCACGCCGGGCATCGGCAGCCACAAGTTGCTCGCTCAGCTGTGCCAGCCCAGCGGCAACCTTCTCCTGCTCGGTATGCAACCACTCACGCTCACCGAGCAGCGCCATGGTGCCAAGCGCCGCGCCCTGCCCCAAATCTGCCCAGTTTGGCCCCAGCCAATCGCCAGCAGGAGTCAGTACCGACTCACCGGCCGCAAGGCTTGGCTGACGGGCCAATGCGGCTTCCCGGCTCTCCACCAGCCAGATGGCGTTGAGGAAGGCAGGAATATGCTCACCACCCAGTTGCGCCGCCAGCGTACCGGCAACCGCCGGTTGCGCCGGGCCAATCCAGAGCCCCTCTTGCGCCAGATTACACTCGTCCGCCGGCGTTGCAGTGAGCCAGCGCCCCAGCACCTTGTCGAGTGCCTGTGCCCACTCAGGGGCAACCTGCAGTCGATCCGCCAGGGTCGCCCCCTCCATCTGCTCGCCGAGGATCTGATCCAGGGTCGCCAGCCGCGCCTCCAGCTCCCGTTGCAGGCTCAACTGCTGGCCATGCTGCTGCTTGAGTTGTTCATGGGCGTCGACCGCCTGTGCCAGCTGCTCGGTCAGCTCGCCATTGGCCGCCCGCGTCAGCTCCAGCTCACCACTCAGGGCATCGAGGGCCGGTTGTAGATCGTCGGCCTCTGTGCCGAGGGGGCCAGCGCGTTCATCTTCCAGCTTGAGGCGGGCCAGCCGGGTCTTGGCCTGCAGCTCCTGCAGACCACCCAACTGGGTACGGGTCTGGTTGAGCTGCCCCTGCAACCCGGCCAACTGTTGCTGCCACTGCAGCTGGCGCAAGCGGGCCTGCTCCAGCTGCTCGCTGGCCTGCTGGCGGGCCTCCTGCTGCTCGGTGAGCAACTGCTCACACTGCTCCAGCCGGGCGCTCTCCTGCTCGGCGCGCAATACCCCTTCGGTCAGTTGATCCTGCTGGCTGGCAAGCTGCGCCTTGCGGGTAGTGATCCGCTCGCCCAGCGCCTCTGCACGGGCCTGCCAGTCGCGCCCCAGTTCACTCTGGTGCAGTTGCTGTTGTTCGAGGCGGGCGATGGCCTGCCCGCCGAGAAAAATCTGTTGCTGACGGCTCGCCTGCTCGGCTTGCGCCTCTTGTCTGGCGACCGACAGGGTGACGTGGCGCCCCTCATCTGCGGTGCGCTTGGCATCGAGCGCCGCCAGCGCCTGCTCGGCCTGTGCCAGCTCTGTTTTAGCCTCGCCAAGACGCGTCTCCAGCGCCCACAACTCGGAGCCAATCAGCTCGGCGCGAGCGGCGCGCGAACGACTCTTGAGCTGTTTGTAGCGCTCGGCTGTTTCGGCCTGGGCTTTGAGGTGGTCAAGGCGCGAGCCCAGCTCGCCGCGAATATCGCCGAGGCGCTCCAGATTTTCCTGGGTGTGGCGAATGCGTTGCTCGGTCTCGCGGCGCCGCTCCTTGTAACGGGAGACCCCTGCTGCCTCTTCCATAAAGAGTTTGAGATCGGCCGGACGCGACTCCACCAGTCGGCTGACGGTGCCCTGTTCGATGATGGCGTAGCTGCGGGGGCCAAGACCGGTGCCGAGGAAGAGGTCGGTCACATCCTTGCGGCGGCACTTCTGGCCGTTGATCTGATAGTGGTTGGAGCCGTCGCGCAGCACTTCGCGGCGCACCGAGATCTCGGTAAAGCGGCCGAACTCGCCGGGCACCCGGTTGTGGGGATTGTCGAACACCAGCTCCACCGAGGCGCGCCCGTGCGCACTGCGATTGATGGAGCCGTTGAAGATGACATCGGTCATGTTCTCACCGCGCAGATGGCGAGCGGAACTCTCCCCCAACACCCAGCGCACCGCGTCGATGACGTTGGATTTGCCACAGCCATTGGGGCCCACCACGGCGGTCATGTCTGCCGACAGTTCGATGCGGGTCGGCTCGACGAACGACTTGAAGCCGGCGAGTTTGATCAGTTTCAGACGCATGGCGACCTGTATCAGTGGCTAAATAAAGAGGAGGCGGGCAGGCGATTTTATCAAATCCAGACCCGGCTTTGTTTGTAATATGCAGGCATCATCCCCATTCAATGCCCGATTTTTGGTCGCCACGGCACGAAATAAGGAATAGTCGGCGACTTTACCAAATCAAAGGCTTGTTTGTAATATGCTGGCAGTTCTCCCATGCATAGATGGAGCTCACATGAGCCAATCACCCCATATGGTCAAAGATTCAATCAGCGGTGCAGACTACTTTCTGCGCGGTTTTTCCCTCATTCGCCAACCGGGCATCCGCACCTTTGTGCTGATCCCCCTGCTGGTCAACTTCGTGCTGTTTGCCGGGGCCTTCTATGCCCTGTTGCTGCAACTGGACGGCCTGTTCGCCTGGCTCCATCAGCAGATCCCCGCCTGGCTCGACTGGCTGGACTATCTGCTGTGGCCCATCGCGCTCATCACCATACTGGTGGTCTTCTCCTTTATCTTCAGCTCGGTTGCCAACTGGGTAGCCGCTCCCTTCAACGGTTTGCTGGCGGAGAAGGTGGAGCAGATCCTCACCGGTCAGCCCGCCAATGACAGCGGCATGCTGGATATCGTCAAGGATGTGCCACGCACCTTCGGCCGCGAATGGACCAAGCTGAAGTATTACCTGCCCAAGGCCATTGGCTGCCTGATCCTGTTCCTGATCCCGGTGGTGGGCCAGACCCTGGCGCCTGTGCTCTGGTTCCTGTTCAGCGCCTGGATGATGGCGATCCAGTATGTGGATTATCCGTTCGACAACCACAAGATCGACTTCATCACCATGCGTGACGCCTTGAAGCAACGCCGTGGCAAGTGCCTCAGCTTCGGCGCTTTGGTGACCCTCTTCTCCACCATTCCGGTGGTGAACCTCTTCGTGATGCCGGTCGCCATCTGTGGTGCCACCGCCATGTGGGTCGATCACTACCGACAGGAGCAGTTGGGGCGCTAACCCTTGAACATTGATTAGAAAAAGGCACCCGAAACGGTGCCTTTTTCGCATTTAGCATGAATTAAATTAATGCATGCATTCGATAGCTTGTCCCATATAACACGAGTTGGTAGGATTCTGGCCTTTCTCGTTCCCTGGGATATCTCATGTTACATGCACTCTTCTTGGTGGGCCTGGTGGCCGAAGGGATGACCGGCGCGCTGGCCGCGGGTCGGCGACGGATGGATCTGTTTGGTGTGGTGATCATCGCCTCGGCAACGGCCATCGGTGGTGGCACCATCCGCGATGTGCTGCTCGGCCACTATCCGCTGCTCTGGGTTGAACATCCGGAATATGTGCTGCTGGTTGCCGCAGCCGCGATGGCAGGTGTGGTCTCCGCCCCCCTGATGCGCTACCTCGGCAAGCTGTTCATGGCCCTTGATGCCCTGGGACTGGTGGTCTTCTCCATCTTCGGTGCGGCCCGGGCGCTGGATATGGGCCACGGCGCCGGTATTGCCTGCATCATGGCGGTGGTGACCGGGGTCTTTGGCGGCGTGCTGCGGGATCTGCTCTGCCAGCGGATTCCACTGGTATTTCGTCGCGAGCTCTATGCAGCCATTTCGCTGATCACCGCAGCCCTCTACTGTCTGGCGCTGGATCAGGGCTTGCCGACCAACTGGGCCGCGTTCGGTTCCATCGGGATCGGCTTTGTACTGCGGCTGCTGGCGGTTCGCTTCAAGTGGGGTCTGCCCACCTTCGACTATCAGTACGCGACCCACTGAGTACGCCAGCTTCTGGCGAGGCGGGTTGGATTGCGAGCAACAAAAAAGCGCCCGAGTGGCGCTTTTTTCATGGACGGTCTGCGACTCAGTTAATCCCTTCCGAGCTGAAGAAGGTCGCCTTGTCGGCGATAAAGCGGATCTTGATGTTCTTCCCTTCCCCGCCCCAGAGGCAGCTCGTAGTGCCCAGCGCATCATCACAGCGCTCCGCCTTGCCCAGAATGGTGCTGGCCTCAGCGTAGCTCATCCCCATCTTCAACTGGTCGTAATTTTCACGGTTGAGCTTGCTGCAACCGGTCAACAACAGGGCGATCAGGCCGCCAATCACTATCTTTTTCATCGCTATCTCCTCTCTGGTGGGAAGAGCTTGGCAGCTTGCCATCCCCTTTACCAGCTGCGCACCGGGCCGGTATCGAGGTGAACGAAGTTATCACGGGGATAGTAACCAACCCCACCCACCTTGAGCTGGAGCGCCGCCTTGCGCAGATGGGCCAGCTGTACGCCGGGGATCCGCACATCCACCGCCTGCCCCAGGGTGTGGTAGCTGTGTTTGGCCACGCCGTGGCTCTTGTGGCGCTTCTGACGATTGGTTGCCGGGGCGCGATAGCCGGAGATCAGCTGAATTTCGCTGCGCCGACCCAGCTTGTGCTGCAACAGAAACAGCTGATCAAACAGCTTCTTGTCGATGTTGAACACTTCGTTGCGCCGGTAATCGCGGAAGATGTGGTTGAGCTCGGCTAACCCGTCGCTCAGATAGTGGCCATTTTCCCAATAGCTGGCGCGCACCCGCTCGCCGGTATTGAGATTGAAGAAACTGAGTTCACGCCCGGTGGTACTGCGGCTGGCCAGTGCAGGGAAGGAGATCAGCGAGCTGCCCAGCAGGCAACCGGCTCCCAGCAACAGGCGACGTCGACTTATCTCTTGTTCCAGCATAAGGGGTTCGTCCATCGCAGATTCAAGCGAAAATAGTTGAATAAGATCACTGATTGAATGTGATACAGGCGCTTGAAACTACCCTCCGGCGGGGGGCCCTGTCAAACCTCAATCGCCCATAGAAAAGCCCGGCACAGGCCGGGCTTTTCACTCTGTGGCAGGGATCACAGCAGGCGGCTCTGGAAGCTGACCCGATCAAATCCGTAGATATCGTTACGCAATTGCTGGCGACCATTTTCGTCGAGCCAGCTGCTCCAGTAGACAGTAAAGACCGGGATCGGCGTGGTGAGCGGCAACCATTTGGTCTGGCTCTCCTTGAGGATATTGGCCACCTTGTCCGGCTGATAGCGGGAGTCCGCCAGCAACAGTTCGGCCAGATCGTCCGCATGCTCCACCCGGATGCAGCCCGAGCTGAAGGCGCGCGCCCCCTGTTCGAACAGCGCCTTGCGCGGAGTGGAGTGCAGATAGATGGCGTCATTGTTGGGCAGGTAGAACTTGTAGCGCCCCAGGGCATTGTGATCCCCCGGCTTTTGCCGCAGGCGATAGGGGAAACCGGCGGCCAGCGCCTGATGCCACCCCTCTTCGGTGAACTGGACCGGATTGCCCTCGCTGTCGATCACCTCGAACTGCTCGCGACTCAGGTAGGCGGGATCGCGACCCAGCTTGGGCAGGATGTCCTTGCTCAGGATGGAGCGCGGCACATGCCAGGAGGGATTGAGCACGATGGAGCGAATTTCGCTGGCCAGAATGGGAGTGGCGCGCTGCTCCTTGCCGACGATGACCCGGCTGGTAAACACCTCGTTGCCGGACTCCACCACGCTCAGACGGTAGTCGGGAATATTGACCAGCACGTACCGGCCACCGGCGAGCTGATCCACCAGATCACGACGCCACAGGTTGCGCAGCAGCAGGCTGGCGCGCACTTGCGGGCCGGTATTGAGCCAGGAGCGGGTCTGACGACCGATAATGCCGTCCGCGGTGAGACCATGACGACGCTGGAACTGCTTGATGGCCTGCTCGGTATCACCATCGTAAATCTGATCACCATGGCTCGGGGCGCTGTCGCCCAGCTCGTTGAGCATGGCGCGGATTTGGCCGAGCTCGGCGGAGCTCTCTCCGGCACGCAGGGTCGGCATATCGAGGGTTGGCCACTTGCTGGCCATCGGCATCGCCAGCAGTTTGTGCACCTTGGCCCGCACCGCCTCGTATTCCGCCACCTGAGGGCGCAGGGATTTCACCTGGGTGAGCAGGTCATCATCGCTGGGTGGGGTCACTACAGGGCGGTTCAAATCGAGCTTGAGGGTCTTCATCTGCTCGCGCGAGACCAGATCCATCCCCCGCCAGGCGTGCTGGAAACGGCTCAACTTGGCAAAAATGTCGTCATAGATGGCGCCACGCTTGTCTGCTGGGGTGGCCTGCAGGCGCTTCCACAGCGTGAAAAAATCAGGATGCAGCTGGGCAAGCACAGCCTCTTGCAACTGCTGCTCCAGCTCGACACGGGCCTGTTCTGCCAGACTGCCCTGATACCAGTCATGACGGGTTTCAGTCGCCGCCACAACAACTTGAGCCTCTGCCGCGTGCACTAATCCGGCAGGCAAACAGCCAAACCAGAGCAGATTGGCAAGGGCCAGCCAATACTTCATCCCCATTGATACCTCAAAACGATTGATGCACCTAGTCAAACACGACCATCAGGCCGCTCATGATGCGTGAATGGCTAACAGTTTGCTAGTTTCCCGGCGCATAGCGTCGCAAGATCATGTCATATTCGTCGCTGCGCTGAAATTCTGCCAAAACTTGGTTGAACCGCTGCAAAAATTGCGGGGAGAGGGTGCGCTTGCTCATCATGAAAAAGCCCGGAGATTCATACACGACCATAGGATGATATGAGAACTGACTGCTCATTCCCTCCTTGCTCAACCCGCTGGGCGTCGCCAGCATGTCACCAAGGAAGCCGTCGATGCGCCCGCGGGCCAGCTTCTCGTAATTCTGCTTGTCGCTCACCGCACTCACCTGGCCAGCATAGCGGCCGAGCAGAGCCATCACTTCATCACCATAAAAATACTCTTTGGTCACGCCGAGGGAGTAGCCTTTGGCGAGCCAGCTAGCCAGATCCCGCTCTGGGTAATGGTTGTCCTTGCGAACCCACAGCAGTGTACGGCCAGGATTGTAGGCCGCTGAAAACCAGGCATAACGGGCGCGTTCATCATTGATGTTTGCCTCCATCGCCATATCGATCTCGCCTAACTTCACCCCCTGAAGCACTCGCTTCCATGGCAACTCACGAAACTCAATCTCGCAGCCCATTCTGGCCAATACCGCAGTGAGTACCTCTGCAGCGTAACCGCGCACCTGGGAAGGGGAGCTTTCATCGTAATAGTGATAGGGGGGCCAGTTATCAAAACCGGTCTTGATAGGTGCAGGGCAGAGAGTGGCGGCTGAAAGAGATGAAATCCAGCCCAGACACAAGCACGCCTGGAACATCCACTTCATGAGTCATCCTTGACGAAAAGGTGAATCATCATAATTCTTCCCCTTAAAAATGGCGATAGCGGCCGCATCACCTTGGCATCTGTAAGAATATGACGCAGCAAATTGCAGTGCGTCTCTTTTTTACCAGATGAGATCACGCCTTTACCATGAGGCCCTTGATTACCGTCAACGTTATCATTAACAACGCAAGTGCCTTATTAAAAGACATGCCGAGGGGGTTGATTTGTGACCAAATATTTTTTTGTGATCCACTATGCTTTTTTTGCAATTGGATTAGCATATGCGCGACATCGGCCTACCAATTATGTCGGGCGTAGAGAGTGATATGACGTACAAAAAGTTTGGTTTTCTCACTGCCATCCTGGCGCTGAGCGGTTTTTATCTTTATACCCTCTATCTGGCTGCTCACCCCAACGTGAGCCTGGCCTATCGCCTCTATTATCTGGAGGGTAAAACCCGTTTCTGGGAACACAACTCCAGCATGACCTATCAGCCCGGCAACGAGCTAAACCTGACCAAGCCGAGCCGCTTCCTCTCCAGCGAAGGCTGGGCCAAAAAGCCGAGTGACAAAGGGACCCAGCTAAGTGGCAAGGGTGGACTCTATTTTGTGCTGCCCAAACAGGCGGCCAAGCCGGAACAACTGACAGTCCATGCCCGTGTCAACAGCCCGGAAGCCGGCGCCCTGTTGAAAGTGGCTCTCGGTCATGACTTCACCACCACGGTGAAACTGGCCAAGGCGGGTATCAATGAAATCCGCCTCAGTCTGCCCGGTGATTCGCTCACGGCCGATCCCAAGCACCCCAATTTTCTGGCACTCTCGGCTCCCACACCCATCAATGTCCAGTCGGTGCGTTTGACCGTTGCCCAGTGATACGGGTCCCCAATACCGTTTTATAAAAATAACCAGCCAATAAGGACGTTCTTATGTCGTATCCAGATTTTCGACTCTCTCTGGTTGTTCCCGTTTATAACGAGGAAGAGAGCATCGATGCCTTCATCAGTGCGATAGACAATGAACTGGCTCCGCTCAAAGACCAGCTTGAAATTGTATTCGTCAACGATGGCAGCCGTGACCACACCCGTGAAGTGGTCGAGCAGGCCATCGCCCGCGATCCGCGCGTGACCCTGGTCAACCTGGCACGCAACTTCGGTAAAGAGGCGGCCCTAACCGCCGGTCTGCATCAGGCCAAAGGGGATGCCATTGTGCCGATGGACGTGGATCTGCAAGACCCGCCCGCCCTGATCCTGGAGTTCGTCAAACTGTGGCAGACCGGTGACTATGACACTGTCTACGGCATCCGCGTCGATCGCAGCGCCGATACCCCGATGAAGCGCCTGACTGCCGGTGGCTTCTACCGCTTCTTCAACGCCCTCTCCACCAGCACCAAGCTGCCGGAAAACGCCGGTGACTTCCGTCTGATCGACCGTCGCGTGGTCGAGGCGATCAAGCTGCTGCCAGAGCGCAACCGCTTTATGAAGGGTCTGTTTGCCTGGGCCGGTTTCCGTGCCGTTGGCGTCCCTTACGAACGCCCTGCCCGTCACGCCGGTGAAACCAAGTTCAACTACTGGAAACTGTGGAACTTCGCCCTCGACGGTCTGCTCAGCTTCTCCAGCTGGCCGCTGCGGGTCTGGAGCTATGTGGGGGTCAGCGTCTCGCTGGTGGCCTTCCTCTATATCCTGAAAATCATCACCCAGGTGATCTTCTTCGGCATCGACGTGCCCGGTTACGCCTCCCTGATGTCCGTAGTGCTGTTCCTCGGCGGTATCCAGCTGCTGTCGCTCGGCATCATCGGCGAGTACATCGGCCGCATGTTCGTGGAAGTGAAACAGCGCCCGGTCTACCTCATTGAAGGGGTCTATGGCCAGTATGCCAAGCAGGATGCGGCCAAACCGCAGAGCGCTGACAGCAACCCGCAAGAGCAGCAGGAGCAGGCGCCTCAATGATCTCCCGCGAGGAATTCTGGCGGCTGGTACGTTTCGGTTTTGTCGGCGGGGGGGCTACTCTCGTCGACCTTGGCACCTCCATCGCACTGTTTCATACCTGGCCCACCATCTCGGAGCATCTGGTTACCACGCTGGCTTTTGCCATCGCATTCTGGTTCTCCTTCTTTGGTCACCGCTACATTACCTTCCAGAAGCAGGGAGCCGCCAGCAAGTTTCTGCTGGTCGCCCTCTTCTCGCTGGCGGTGCGTAACCTGATCTTGAGCGGCCTGCTGTTTGCGGGGCTCTCCGGTCTGCTGCCGGTGGTCATCGCCACCCTGACCGTTACCGTCCTCACTTACGTTCTCTCTCGCGTCTGGGTTTTTGCCTGATGAATGATATGACCAATACTGCTCCGCTAACCGGGGCTGCACTCCCCTATCGGCCGTCACTGCGCATCAGCGGTCGTGACTGGCTGATGATCATCGCTGCCTTCATGCTGAGCCGGGTGGCGCTGTATGGCATGGGTTACTTCGGTGTCCAGCTCTATGGCTCCCCCGACATTGGCCCGCTGCAGGCCTATTGCCAGTTCGACTGCGTCTGGTTCCAGCGCATCATCGAAAACGGCTACGATCTCTACCCGCGCTGGCTGAGCAAGGGCAATGCGGCCAACTGGGCCTTTATGCCGCTCTATCCGATGGTCTCCGGTGCCATCTCCAACCTGTTCAATGTGGAGAGCCTGATCGGCCTCATTATTGTTACCAATATCTCCTTCTTCGCCAGCCTGCCGCTGATGCTGCTGGTGTTGCGTCAGCTCAAGCTGGGGGACGATACCGCCCGCTTCGGCGTCTGGCTGCTCGCCTTCTCCCCCTTCTCCGCCTACTTCGTCTCCGGTTATACCGAGTCGACCTTTATGGCGCTGATGCTGGGGATGTTCCTGTTCGCCTATCGGGAGCAGTGGCTGATGGTGGCCGTGTTGGGGGTCTGTATCTCCGCCACCCGCAACCTGGGGGTGATGATGGTCTTCCCGGTGCTGATCCTGGCGCTGCAGGCTTACGGCTGGCGGGAATTTTTCCGCTTTACCGAGCGAGCTTTCAAGGTGGTGTTCACCCTCTGGATGATCCCGTTTGGCCTGTTTGCCTACATGGTCTACCTCTATCACCTGACCGGCGATGCCTTTGCCTTCAAGCACATTCAGGTGGCCTGGGGTCGCTATATGGACAGCCCGCTGGACTGGTGGCTGAGCGGTTTCGAGCTGGGCGGCCGCAAGGCTTACCTCTCCATCATGGTGATCTTCGGCTGGTGCCTGAACGGTTACCTGTTCAGCCAGAAACGCTGGGCGGAAGCGACCCTGATGTTCATCTGCTGCACCATTCCGCTGATGACCGGCCTCAACGCCATGCCACGCTACATGTTCGGGCTCTACCCGACCCTGCTGGCCATCATTCTGCTGACCCATCGCTGGCCCGCCATCCGCCCGGCGGTGCTCTGCATCAGCGGCATGGTTGCCTCCTTCATCGCGGTGGCCTTCGTCAACTTCAAGTTCTTCACCGTCTGATGTGACGACAATGCCTGACACCCCGAATGCCGGTCACCTGACCGGCATTTTTTATGGCCACTATTTTTATCGACAGGGCGTCCCACCTCCTCTCCATCACACTTTCCTCGGCTTGAAAACGTAACCATTTGAACTGATGTCACAAATCGACGTTTTGCCGATCCAAGGCGCGCTTTGCTGCTCCTAGAATGGGCCCTTGTCCGAACTGCCCTGCTCAAGGAATGGCTTATGCGTCGTGCTCATCACTTATCCCCTCTCTGGCTCGCCCTGCTGGCCGCCCCTCTGTTCACCCAACAGGCGCTGGCCGCTCCCGAGGTTCGCCTCTATGTGGATGGTCAACCGGTCGCGACCCCGATCGCGCTGGACAAGGGCACGGTGGAGCTGATCCATCCCCTTGCCAAGGGGAGCCACCAGATCCACATCAGCGACGCAGACAACAGTTGCGGTACCAGCTTTGGCCCGAGTGAGAGCAAGCCACTCCCCTTCGGCACCGCCCAACCAATGGACAAATGCAGTAAGGATCAGAGCTTTACCCTGCGGGTGATGCTGGCCGGGGAGTATCAGTTCACCTTCAACCCGGATACCCCCAGCCTCAAGGTGCTGCGGGCGACCAAGAAGAGCGAGTTCAAGCGCCAGCCACCACAAGAGCCCTGCATCAGCTGGGATGGCGGCCCGGTCACTGTATCCCTGAAAGGGGTCTGGCCCGACGGTACCCGACTGAGGGATGCCTACTCGAAACAGGAGGCGGTGGTCAAACAGGGCAAACTGACCCTGACCCCGAGTAAAGAGAGCGGCGGCCTGCTGCTGCTCGAGCCGGTCAAGGCAGTCAAGCCAGCACCATTCAGCTGGGATCAGGCGAGCGTCTATTTCCTGCTGACCGACCGCTTCAACAACGGCGATCCCGCCAACGACCACAGTTTCGGCCGCCAGAAGGATGGTCAGGACGAGGTGGCCACCTGGCACGGCGGTGACTTCAAGGGGCTGACCGAGAAGCTCGACTACATCAAGAGCCTCGGCATGAACGCCATCTGGATCACCCCCATGGTGGAGCAGGTTCACGGCTTCATTGGTGGCGGCGAGCAGGGCAATTTCCCCTTCTACGCCTACCACGGCTACTGGGCGCTCGACTTCACCAAGATTGACCCCAACTACGGCGATGAAGAGAGTCTGAAAACCCTGGTGGACGAGGCCCACAAGCGCGGCATGCGGATCATCCTCGACGTGGTGATGAACCACGCCGGTTATGCCACCCTCGCCGATCTGCAAGATCTGGGGCTCACCGAACTGACACAGAACAGCGGCAAACTGCCTACCGTCTGGAACCAGTGGCGCCCGAGCGGTGGCCTCAACTGGCATGGCTACAACCAGTTCATCGACTATCAATCACCCGCGTGGAACAAGTGGTGGAGCGGTGACTGGGTGCGCGCCGGTCTGCCCGGCTACCCGCAGCCCGGCACCGACGATGTCACCGGCTCGGTGGCGGGGCTGCCGGACTTTCTCACCGAATCGACCAAACCGGTAGGGCTGCCGCCGTTGCTGGCGGCGAAAAAAGATACCCTTGCCAAGGCGCTACCCGACGCTACCGTGAGCGACTACCTGATCGCCTGGCACACCGACTGGGTGCGCCGCTTTGGCATCGACGGCTTCCGCGCCGACACCGTCAAGCATCTGGAGCCCGAGGTGTGGGCCAAGCTCAAACAGGCGGGCACCGCTGCGCTCAAGGAGTGGAAGACTGCGAACCCGGGCAAGGCCCTCGACGATCTGCCCTTCTACATGGTGGGCGAGGTGTGGGATCACGGGGTAGCCAAGGATTTCTGGTATCAGAACGGTTTCGATTCCCTGATCAACTTCGACTATCAGCGCGAGTTCGCACTGTCACAGGCCCAGTGCATGGCCAGCGCCGAGCCCACCTATGCCAGCTACGCCAGCCGTATCAATCAGGATCCCGAGTTCAACGTGTTGAGCTACATCAGCTCCCACGACACCAAGCTGTTCTTTGGCGACTATCAGGATGTGCCGCTACAGCGCCGGGTCGCCAACAGCTTTATGCTGCTGCCGGGCGGCATCCAGCTCTACTACGGCGACGAGTCCGGCCGCGGGCTTGCCAAGGATGGCGGAGTGTTCGATCAGGCGTTGCGCTCGGATATGAACTGGCAGGAGCTGGCCAGCGGAGACAAGGCTGAGCTGGTCAAGCACTGGCAGCAACTGGGCCAGTTCCGCGCCGCCCATCCGGCCATTGCGGCAGGCAGCCACCAGAAACTCTCGGATGCACCCTACGCCTTCGTACGGGAGAAGGGGGATGACAAGGTGGTGGTGGTCTTTGCCGGCCGGCAGAAGTAACTCTTGAGTCATATTTACCAGCAACAGAGAGGGGTGCCACTGGCTCCCCTCTCTCGTTCATCCATGTACAAAGGCTCACTGTGGCTGGCGCGCTGCCACCGGCCACTGCAGACGCGCCTTGACCAACATCTCTTGCCACAGGGGCCAGACCAGCAGCGCCTGCTGATAGGCTCCGGCCTGACCGGGCAACAGGATGCCGTAGCTGGCCAGCCGATAGGCCATCACCGCATAGAACGCATCGACAATGCCCGCCTCGCCAAAGTAGAAGGGGCCCCGCGTCTGCGACCAGATCTCCTGCAAACGGGCCAGCTCACCGACCGCCTCCACCGGGGGATCGATACGGGTTGGCGCCCCAAGAAAGAAGGGGAGCAGAGAACGGATCTGCCGAAATCCGGCGTGCAACTCGGCACAGAGGCTGCGAGCCAGTGCCCGCTCGACCTGCGAAACGGGATAGAGCTGGCGGTCGGGACAGAGCTCGTGAACATATTCGGCAATGGCCAGCGAGTCGTGAACCCGCACGCCGTCGTGTTCGAGCCAGGGCACCAGACCGGCCGGAGCCAACCGCTTGAGCCGCGCCAGCGACTTGGCATCCTCCAGATCGAACACCTGCTCCTGCCACGTCAGCCCGCTCATGGCGAGCACCAGTGCCGCCCGCATCGCCCAGGTGGAGCCGGTGCCCACCGCCAATACCAAGGATCCCATCTGTTGCCTCCTGCATGAGTTGCCTGCGACCGGCCGATCTGCCCTGATGGCAAAACATCCGATGGTCGCTTCACATTTGCGCACCGGCGGGTTTGACCCGCTTGGTGAGCGATGCTAGTTTGATTTTTCAAAACAATCAGTTAGCAACAATGTGAGCCATTAACCGAAATATGGACAGCCAATTTACCATCGTCATCGCAGATGACCACCCCCTGTTTCGGGGCGCCCTTTACCAAGCGGTGCACATGGCCATCAACGACGCTCAATTGCTGGAAGCGGACTCCATCGACAGCCTGACCAGCCTGCTCGGCGAGCACCCCGAAGTTGACCTGTTGCTGCTCGATCTCAAGATGCCGGGGGCCAACGGCTTCGAGGGGCTGGCCCACCTGCGCGGCCAATATCCCGACCTGCCTATCGTGGTGGTCTCCGCCTCGGAAGATGCGGCCATCATCCAGCAGGTGTTGCGGCTCGGGGCGCTCGGCTTCATTCCCAAATCGGTGCCGATGAAGGAGCTGGTCAATGCCCTCAATACGGTGATCGGGGGGGATAACTGGGTGCCGGAAGGCATCTCGCCCCATCCCGAATCGGAAGATGGCCCCGATTTCGCCAGCAAGCTGGCCAGCCTCACCCCCCAGCAATACAAGGTGCTGATCATGCTGCGCGATGGCAGCCTGAACAAACAGATCGCCTGGGAGCTCAACGTCTCCGAGGCCACCATCAAGGCCCATATCACCGCCATCTTCAGAAAACTGGGCGTCAAGAACCGCACTCAGGCGGTTATCGCCCTGCAACAGCTCGATATCAAGGAGAGCTGAGCCCCGAACGCGGCGACACGCGCGAGACGACATAGCCAGCCATGCTGGCTATTTGTTGCTCGACAATTAGCACGATCGTACTTTATGCTGCCAGCGCCAACGAGGAGAGAGTGATGAGCAAAGGTCGCCTGACCCGGGACAACATTTTGCAGACAGCCTTTGAGCAGGCGAGCCAGCAAGGGCTGGAGAGCCTGACCATCGGCTCGCTGGCCAGCGCCTGCGAGATGTCGAAAAGCGGCCTGTTTGCCCACTTTCAATCCCGAGACAATCTGCAGATCGCCGTGCTGGAGTACGCCGCCGAGGTGTTCCGGCTGCGGGTGATCCAGCCGGTACGCCAGCAGGAGCACCAGAGCCAGCACGACAAGCTGATCGCCCTGCTGCGTGCCTGGCAGGCTTGGAACCACTGCTTCGCCGGACGCTGCATGTTCCTCGACGCCTGGACCTCGGTGCAGGATGGCCATGAGCAAAAGAGCCAGGTGCAGCAAGCCGCCCGGCAACTGGTGCGCTTCTGGCTCGACTATCTGGCCCGTCAGGTGGTGCAGGGTCAGGCCGCAGGCGAGTGGCGACGCGAGATGGATCCCTGGCGCGCCGTTTATCGCCTCTATGGCCTCTATCTGGCGGATCAGGTGTTCAACGACCTCGAACTGTGTCAGGATCCGGCTCGCCACTTCTGGCCCGAAGTGGATGCTCTGCTCGCCAGCTGGCGCTGATGTTTTAGCATCCGTTCAACACGACTTTTTAAAAACCGACAAAAAAGCACGACCGTTCGCACATAAAAACCACAGGATGACCATGAGCAGCAAGATCTACTTCAACACCCGCCGCTTCAGCCCGAGCAAATGGCTGCTGGGGATCGGCACCCGGTTGCACCACAGACTCGCCCCCACCCATGCCAAGCGCACCGCCAGCAAGTTGCTGCTCACCCCCCAGCGCAACCAGCGCGGTGGCCACGAACCAGCCGGTCTGGTGAAGCAGGCCGTCCATACCAGCGAAGGGGTATTGATGAGCTATCGGCTCGGTCAGGGGCCGCTGTGGCTGCTGATGCACGGCTGGTCCGGCAGCGCCAGCCAGTTCTATCCGCTGATGAGCCATATCGCCGCGCAGGGTTTCACCGCAATTGCCTACGATCATCCGGCCCACGGCCAGAGCGCGGGCAACACTGGTCACCTGCCCCGTTTCGTGCGCGCCTTCGACGAGCTGGCGACCAAGCTGGCCAGCGAAGCAGGCCCGCTGCACGGGGTCATCGCCCACAGCATGGGAGGCGCCGTCACCCTCTCCAGCCGTCAGCCGGGTATCGATACCCTGCCGCTGCTGTTGATTTCGCCGGTGCTCGACTATGTGCCCCAGCTCTACGGCATGGTGGCGCGCTCCGGCTACTCCATCCGGTTGTTCGATGCGGTGGTCAAGGAAATTGAGCAAGAGTACCAGCACCCCTTGAGCACGGTCGATCCGCTGGGTCGCCTCGCCAGTCGCAGCGGTACGGCAATGATCGTGCATGACGAGGAGGACAGATTCGCCCCCCATAGCGACTCCTTGCGGGCCAGTCAGGATGGTCATACCCGGCTGGTGAGCACCCGGGGTCTGGGCCACGGTCGCATCCTCGCCAGCGCCCCGGTATTCGCCGCCTTCGATCAGCTGGCGCGGCCGGAAAATCCTCACCGCGCCCTTTGACATGGGGCCATGAAAAAACGGGCGAGCGCCCGTTTTTATATTTGATACAGCGCCTTATAGTTAACTTGTCAGTGGGAACATTCTTGTCAGTACACAATAAGGCGCCAGCATATGGCCAGACCCAATACAGCGTTGTTGCTCACCGGTGGCGGTGCTCGCGCCGCCTATCAGGTCGGTGCCCTCAAGGCGATTGCGGAGCTCTACCCGCGCAATCTCGGCATCCCTTTTCCCATCCTCTGTGGCACCTCGGCGGGGGCCATCAATGTCACTGCACTGGCCTGCTACGCCTCCTGCTTCCATCTGGGAGTGCGCAAGCTGGAGTGGGTCTGGCGCCGCTTCGAGACTCACCACATCTTCGATTTTCACCCGGGGCGCCTGCTGTGGCGGTTGTTGTACGAGGGGTCGGCGGGGCTGATCAACCCCCACACCAACCACGCCTTTCACCTCTTTGACAACGCGCCGCTGCACCGCCTGCTGGATCAACTCATCGACTATCACCGCATTGATGACAACATCCTCTACGGCAGTCTGGAGGCGCTGGCCATCACGGCGTCGGATTACGACGACGGCCTATCCACCACCTTCTTTCAGGGGCGGGCCGACCACCATCCGTGGGAGCGGGCCAGACGGCGCGGGGTACGCACCGTGCTTACATCTGAGCATCTGCTCGCCTCCTCGGCGCTCCCCTTCGTCTTTCCGGCCACCCAGATCGGCGAGAAGTTCTACGGCGACGGTTCCATCCACCAGCTGAGTCCGCTCAGCCCCGCCATCCATTTGGGTGCGGAGCGGATCCTGCTGATCACCCTGGATCCGCCGGCGCACTCGGCACCGACCCATCATCACGGCCATCTCACCAGCTCCAATATCGCCAGCCATCTGCTCGATACGGTCTTTACCGACACCCTCAACTCCGATCTGGAGCGGCTGTGGCGTATCAACCAGACTCTGGATCTGATCCCGGAGCGGGAGCGCAATCGCCTCAAGCTGAAACGGGTGGAGACCTGCGTGCTGAAACCGAGTCAGGATCTCGACACCATCGCACTGGCCTACCTGCGCAAACTGCCGCTAAAGTTGCGCCGGCTGTTGCGGGTGCTGGGCGTGAAGGGGGATGAGACCAGCAGTCTGGCCAGCTTTCTGATGTTCTATCCGGGTTATTGCCAACAGCTGATCAAGCTGGGCTATCAGGACACTCTGAGGGAGCGGGAGCGGGTCACCGCCTTCCTCGATATCGAAGGGCTGCCAAAAGAGCGGGAGTAAAGGGGGCGGCCGATGAGTACGAGGGGATTCAGCGCCCCTCCAGCAGACGCTGCTCCGCCTGCTCCATCGCCACCACGGTACCAAACAGGATCAGCCGGTCACCGGCCGCCAGCACCAGCTCGGGTCTGGGCTCCAGACTCTGATCCCCGCGCTGCACCTCCTTGATCCGCACCTCATCGAGCGGCAACTCGCGCACTTCACGGCCTACCGCCCACGCCTGATCGTGCAACAACAACGGATGGAGGCGTTCGAGCAGCTGATCTGCCTCCAGATTGCTGGCGCTTTGATCCCCCCAGTAGAAGCCGTGCAGGAAGCGATACTGACTGCTGCGCTCCAGCTCCATCCGGCGGATCACCCGACCGATGGGGATATCGCAATTGAGCAGCAGGTGGGAGACCAGCATCAAGGCCCCCTCCTGGGATTCAGGGATCACCTCAAACGCCCCCGCCTGCTTGTACTGCTCCAGAAAACTGTCATCCCGGGTACGCACCAGCACCTTGAGATCCCCCGCCAGTTCGCGGATCAGTGCCAGCATCGCCTGCACCCGCTTGCGATCATCGAAGGTGATGATCACCAGCCGTGCCCGCAACAACCCGGCGGCCAGCAGAATATCGCGGCGGCTGGCGTCGCCGAAGGCCACCTGCTCCCCCGCCAGCTTGGCCTCGCTCACCCGCTCCGGGTCAAGATCGAGGGCCAGAAAGGGGATCTCCTCGATCTTGAGAAAGCGGGCACAGGTCTGCCCGGCCCGGCCAAACCCGGCGATGATGACATGCTGGTTTTTGCTCAGGCCCGACTGGGCGACTTCGGAGCGGGTCAGCAGCGCCGGATCGGTCAGGCTGCGGGCCAGCGAATGGGCCTGGGTCACCAGCCAGGGGGTCATGGCGATGGAGATGATGCCGATGCCGATCAGCAGGGAGACCAGTTGCTGATCCAGCAAGCCGTGGTGCAGTGCCAGCGCCAGCAACACGAAGCCGAACTCTCCCACCTGACTGAGCATGATGCCGGCGGCCATGCTGTCGCGCTTTCGCTCCCCCATCAGCCGCCCGGCCAGCAGCACCAGCAGGGATTTGCACAGCACCAGCAGCACCACGCAGATCAGTACCTGCCACCATGCCCGCGCCACCAGCTCCCACTCCATGGCCATGCCGATGGTGATAAAGAAGAGCCCCATCAGCACGTCGCGAAAGGGCTTGATGTCCACCTCCAGCTGATGACGGTAGTGGGACTCCCCCAGCATCATCCCCGCCAGAAACGCCCCCAGCGCCATCGACAACCCCAGCGAATGGGTCATGTAGGCAGCCAGCAGCGCCACCAGCAGGGCACTCAGCACGAACAACTCGTCGGAGCGGGCTCGCGCCACCTCGTGAAACAGCAGCGGCAGCAACCACTTGCCCACCGCCAGTAGAGTGAAGAGAGCAAACAGCCCCTTGAGGGTGGCCCAGGCGATCTCGGCGGCCAGCGCACTCCCCTGCACTTCCGGCTGGGCGAGGATCGGGATCATCACCAGCAGGGGCACCACCGCCAGATCCTGAAACAGCAGCACGCTCACCCCCAGCTGGGCGCGGCGGGTATGGAGCTGCTTCTGCTCGCCGAGCTGCTTGATCACCACCGCCGTCGAGGAGAGTGCCAACGTTCCCGCCACCACCAGCGACTGGGCCAGACCCAGCCCCCACCACCAGCCGATGGCGAAGAAGAGCAGTGACGTGAGCAGCACCTGCAACATCCCCACCCCCAGCACCAACCGGCGCATCGCCAGCAATTTCGGCAGGGAGAACTCCAACCCCAGCGAGAACATCAGAAAGACGATCCCGAGCTCGGCAATGGTCTGCATGATCGACTGGCCGGTGATCACCGCCAGCCCGTGGGGGCCGAGCAAGACGCCGGTAATCAGGTAGGCAAGGATGACCGGCAAGCCGAGGCGCCGGAAAGTTGCCACCAGCAGAACGGCGGCGAACAGCAGGATCAACAGGTCGGTGTACAAATTTTCCTCTCCTTTTATCGACTTAAGCTTAGTCAGCCGATCTGGCGGGCAGGAAAGATATATTGGGCATGCCAATTGCAGGGAGGAGACAGTAGTCAGGTGTTACAGGTGGAAGACCATGGAAAATACGTCGTCACTTAATGGCTTTAGCCATGGCATCGAGCAGTGGGTTCGCCAGATGGAGCGGCTCACGCCGTTGCCCAGCGTTGAACGCAACCAGTTGCTCGAGCAGTTGTTGGGGCAGAGCGATCTCGGCGGTTTGCTGACAACTTTTGCCGATCGTGCGGCAAGAATTGTCAGGATCCACAGTCTCTACCTCGATTGTGGCCAGCCCCATGTGCTGATCCAGCACCCGCCGCTGGCCACCCTCAACCTGCACAACTATCCGTTCGAGCTGCGCGGTCAGCATGGCCAGCTGCTCGGCCAGCTTCACTACGAGCTGGAACATCCGCTGAGCGGCAGCCAGCAACGGGTACTGATGCAATACCATCAGCTGCTCTGCCTGCTGCTGCCCCTCTATCTGCGGCTGGAAAAACTGGATCAGCTGGTCCGGCTCGATCACCTGACCGGCCTTGGCAACCGCTCCTACTTTGACGAAGCCATTGGCCGCGCCATCGAGCAGCACAGCCGCGAGCCACACGGTCTGGTGCTGGTGCTGCTGGATCTCGATCGCTTCAAGCAGATCAATGACACCTGGGGTCATCCGGTGGGGGATCTGGTGCTGAGTCGCTTCGCCCAGCTGCTCAAGGGGTGCATCCGCAGCACGGATCAAGCTTTCCGGCTCGGGGGAGATGAATTTGCCCTGCTGCTGCAACCGGCCGAACCCGAGGCGTGGCGCCCGGTCTGGCTGCGACTGCAGCATATGTTGATGACCAACAAGGAGCTCAGCACCTTCTCGGTCGGATGCAGCCTTGGCGCCGCCAGCTGGCAATCCGGGGTCGATGTGCCGAGCCTCTACGAGGCGGCCGACAGCCACCTCTACGCCCGCAAAAAAGCAGGCAAGGCCAGCTCTAACGAATAATCCCGAACTCTTCTTTGCTCCGGCACATGCGCGCCATGTGACCGGAGCTTCTTTTTTTGGGGCTAATCCTCCCTCACACCGAGATCACCTCATGCAAGATCCTGCTCGGGCAGGATTGGGGCGGCACCGTTTCCCTGCCAGTGACAGACCAGCCCGGCACTCTGTGCCATAAAACCGTCGCAAACAAAGAGCCCCACCACCGCCGCCACCTGCTCGCCATAGTAGAGGATGGGAATGCGCCCCCGCTGCCACGAAGGCACGCCATACTCCTGCAGCAACTTTTTCATCCGCCGACTGCCGCTTCGCCCCACCGGTTTGAGGGGGATCCCGGGCGCCACCTGAAAGCGCACCGAAAGGGGCTCGTCCGCTCGGGGGGAACGAAGCAGCTCCTCGCCGTGCTCCGCCATGCGCACCACCAGCTCGCCCAAACCGTCGGGCAGGGGCAGCGGCTCACCCACGGTCAGCGGCAATACCTGATGGCAAGGTTGCAGGTCAGGGCTCACCAGATAGAGTCGCTCCTGAAAACGGCGACAGCTCTGGCGCCCCCAGTTGAGCTGGGGATTGGCATCGCCGCGCGCCAACGCCACCTCCTGCCACAGCCGGGCAAGCTGCTCGCGGGATGGCATCTCCCCCCCCTGACGGCGGATCCAGTAGCGCAGCAGGTTGTTGCGCCGGGTGGGAGAGAGGGCGTGCAGCGGGCCGATATGGAGCGCCTCCCCCTCGCCCGCCAGCTGCCAGTCACTCTCTGCCAGTTCGTCCAGCAGCGCCTCCTGCTCGGCGCACAGGGCCATGCTGCGCGCCGCGGTCTGGGCCATGGCGGGCCAACGCGCCTTGAGTTGGGGGATAAGCGTCTGGCGCAAAAAGTTGCGGTCATAACTCACGTCCAGATTGCTCTCATCCTCCACCCAGCCAAAGGGGAGGCTCGCCGCCGCCTCTCCCAGCTCGGCGCGACTCATATCGAGCAGCGGGCGCAGCAACAGGCCGCCGGCAAAGGGCTGGCTTGGCAAGATCCCCGCCAGCCCGCGCAGACCGGCGCCGCGCTTGAGGGCCAGCAGCAGGGTTTCCAGCTGATCGTCCTGATGGTGGGCGGTGAGCAGCCACTCCCCCTCCCGCATCCGGGCAGTCAGCCGCTGGTAACGGGCGGTGCGCGCCTGCGCCTCCAGACTCTCGCCATTGCCACGGGCCAGAGTCACTCGCTCGACCAGCAGCTCCACCGCCAATTGCTGACACACGGCTTCACAATGAGCGACCCACTCATCGGCATGGGGACTGAGGCCGTGGTGCACGTGCAGGGCGCGAAGTGGCAGGCTGTGCTCGCGGGCATACTGCGCCGCCAGCACCAGCAGCAGGGTGGAGTCGAGGCCGCCACTGAAAGCCACCAGCAGACCGGTGGAACCTTCCGGCGCTGGCATAGTCAGACAAAAGCGAGAATAAAGATGAGAAATCATAGGCTTCCCCAAAACGGACCGGCCGATCTTAGCAGAGTCGGGCTTATCAAGCTGCAACCCTGCTGCTAGAGTGAGGCTCGCCCGCCCTCTCCACCGGGCTGGCCGCAAGGCGGTCGTATAACCGGTTGGAGCAAGGAAGATGGGCAGGGAAGCAAACAATCCGAATTGGAATCAAACAAGATGAACAATAAGAAAAGCTTACTGGCCGGCCTGATTGGACTGGCCCTGCTGGCTGGCTGCAGTCAGGTACCGCAAGACTCCCCCAAACACTCCGGGCTGGCGCTGGCCAATATGGACACCCAGGTCAAACCCGGCGATGACTTCTTCCGTTACGTCAATGGCAAGTGGCTCGCCACCGCCAAGATCCCCGACGATCGCCCCGCCGATGGCGCCTTCTACATGCTGCGGGACAAATCCCTCGCCGATGTGCGGGTGCTGGTCGAGGGGCTGGCCAAGCAGGAGGCCGCCACCGGCACGCCGACCCAGCAGATCCGCGATCTCTACGCCAGCTATCTGGATCAGGCAGGCCGTGACGCCAAGGGGCTCACCCCGCTGGCACCGGCGCTGGCCGATATCGACCGGATCGGTGATCAGGCAGCACTGGCCCGTGCCTTTGCCCAGTCGGGCCGCATGGGCGGCGGCGCGCCGTTTGGCATCTGGATCGACGCCGATGCCAAGTCCCCCGACCGCTATGCGGTCTACCTCTATCAAGGTGGACTGGGGCTGCCGGATCGGGACTACTACCTCAAGCAGGATACCGAGAGTCAGGCCCTGCGCCAGAAGTACCAGCAGCATATCGCCGCCATGCTGAGCCGCCTCGGTGAGTCTGACCCGAGCGGCAAGGCCAAACGGATTCTGGCCCTCGAAACCCGGCTCGCCACCATCCAGTGGGACAACGTCGCCCTGCGGGATCGGGAGAAGAACTACAACAAGCGCCCCGCCAGCGAACTGGCACGGCTCGCCCCCCACCTCGACTGGCAGGCCTATCTGAACGCCGCGGGCATTGCTTCCCAGCCGGATCTCATCATCGGCCAGCCGACCTATCTGAGCGCGCTGGATCAGGTGATGGCCCAGACCCCCATCGCCGATTGGCAGGCCTACCTCAAGTGGCAACTGCTGACCGACTACGCCCCCTATCTCGACAGCGAGACCGACCGCGCCAACTTCGCCTTCTACGGCACCACCCTGAGCGGCACGCCCAAGCAGCGCGCCAGCTGGGAGCGGGCGCTCGGGGTGCTGAACGATCATCTGGGTGAAGCGGTCGGCCAGCTCTATGTGGCCCGCTACTTCCCGCCAGCGGCCAAGGAGCGGATGGAGCAGCTGGTGGAGAACCTGCGCACCGCCTACGGCCAGAGCATCAAGGAGCTCGACTGGATGTCGCCCGAGACCAAGGCGCAGGCACTCGAGAAGCTGGCCAAGTTCCGCCCCAAGATCGGCTACCCCGACAAGTGGAAGGATTACAGCGCCATCGCCATCAAACCGGATGATCTGGTCGGCAACCTGCAACGCTCGCAAGCCTTTGAATACGCAGACAGTCTGGCGCGCCTCGGCAAACCGGTCGACCGGGACGAGTGGCACATGTCGCCGCAAACGGTGAACGCCTACTACAACCCGAGCAACAACGAGATCGTCTTCCCGGCGGCCATTTTGCAGCCCCCCTTCTTCGACATGACGGCGGATGATGCGGTCAACTACGGCGCCATCGGCGGGGTCATTGGTCACGAGATGGGCCACGGTTTTGATGATCAGGGGGCCAAATCCGACGGCGACGGCATGATGCGCGACTGGTGGACGCCGCAAGATCTCAAGGAGTTCCGCTTCCGCACCAGCCGTCTGGTGGCCCAGTACAACCGCTTCGAGCCCATCAACGGCCAGTTCGTCAACGGCCAGTTTACCCTGGGGGAGAACATCGGCGATCTGGGTGGTCTCACCATAGCCCACAAGGCCTACGAGCTGTCGCTGGATGGCAAGGAGGCACCGGTGCTGGATGGCTTTACCGGCGAACAGCGCTTCTTCCTCGGCTGGGCGCAGGTGTGGAAGGGGATGTATCGCCCCGAGCTGATGCAGATGCTGCTGCGCTCCGACCCCCACTCACCGCCCGAGTACCGGGTCAACGGGGTGGTGCCGAACATTCCCGCCTTCTACGAGACATTCAACATCCAGCCGGGGGACAAGCTCTATCTGCCGCCCCAGAAACGGGTAAAGATCTGGTAACAGCATCACGGCGGGCTCCCCGGGAGCCTGCACTCAAGAGACAGCAAGAGGTTGCAAGATGAACAGAGCATTGATGATGGCAGGGCTGCTGACCCTGCCGCTGGCGGCACAGGCCGAAGAGGGATTTAGCAAGCAACTGACCCTCCCCTCCGGGCAGGTGATCCGGGTGGTGCAGGGGGCCGGTGAGCCCGCCTCCATCGGCAGCTATGACGTGCGACTCTATTCGGGTCAGAACGCTCAATTTCCACTGGATGAGTTTCAGGATGGCAAGGTGATGGCCCGTAACGGCTTTATCCGGGAGCTGAAACTGGTCGATTTGAATGGCGACAAGCAGCCCGAGCTGGTGGTCATCATCGAGAGCGCGGGCAGCGGCAGCTATCAGGATGCCGATGCCTACACCGTCAGCCCGCAAGGGGAGCTGGAGATCTTCAATCAGGTCAAGGAGCTGGAGCCCAAAGAGGATGTGGTCAAGGCGCTCAAAAGCCCGCAAGACTAAGCCCTCTCCCCGAATCTGAAATATAAAAAGCCCTGATGATCAGGGCTTTGTTGTTTCTGCTGTTGGTACAAACAGCTCAGAGGCGGGTCGCCCGGATGGAGACCTGCGGCAGCGCCATCTCGTGCTGGGCAGCAACCAGTTGCAGCTCGTAGGCCCCCTCCAGCCAGGTACGAGCCAGCACCGCATCCACGCTGGCGTTGGTAAGCTCGAACGCCGCTACCGGGGTACAACCGGCCAGCAGATTGGCCAGCATGGTGGCACTCAGCAGATCCCCCACCCCGATGGGGTGGCGAGCAAAAGGGTAGAGCGGGCGAGAGAGGTGAAAGGTTCCCTCCTCGCACACCAGCAGCATCTCGAAGCGGTCCATGGCAAAGCCGGCCTTGCCCAAGTGTTTCACCATCACCAGCTTGACCCCTTGCGCGCGCAGCTGCTGGCACGCCTCGATGGCCTCCGGCACATTGCGGATATCGCGGCCGGTGAGCTGTTCCAGCTCCAGCAGATTGGGGGCCAGCATATCGGCGCAGGCCAGTGCCCTGGTTTTCAGAAAATCGGCGACGCCAGGTGCCACTATGCACCCCTTGTCGGGGTGACCCATCACAGGGTCACAAAAGTAGAGGGCGGCCGGATTGATCGCCTTGAGCCGGGCCACCGCCGCCAGGATCTCCTCCCCCTGTTCGGCCGAGCCGAGGTAGCCGCTCAGCAGCGCATCGCACTCGGCCAGCACGCCGATCTCCGCCAGGCCGTTTACCAGCTGACGGATATGGCCGCCGGGCATCACCATCCCCTGCCAGCCTTCGCGGTATTGGGTGTGGTTGGAGAACTGCACCGTGTTCATCGGCCACACCTCGATCCCGAGGCGACGCATGGGAAAAACGGCGGCGCTGTTGCCGGCACAGCCAAAGACTACGTGGGATTGAATGGAGAGCACTCGCTTCATGATTGGCGACTCACGCAATAAGAACAGGAATTCCGGAGGGAAAAACGGGCCTTGCGGCCCGTTGTTGTCACTTTCGACTGTTGTCACTGTCGATTAACGCAGCACCTTGACGGTGTAGCTGCCATCGGCCTGACGATAGAGGCCGTGGATGTCGGTCTCGAAGCCCGGGTAGTGGGCACCGATCTCGCACAGCATCTCGAGGAACTCGAGCACCGGCAGAGAATCCTGAGTCACCATCTCGCCCGGCAGAACCAGCGGTACTCCCGGCGGGTACGGCAGGATCATGTTGGCGCTGATGCGGTCAACCATGTCACGCAACGGCACCTCTTCCAGATTGCCCGCCAGCTCTTGCTGCCATGCAGCATGCGGGGTCATCTTCATCTCCGGCAGCACATCGAACGCCTTGAACATCAGCTCCGGCAGACGGTATTTGCAGGTCAGATCATGGATGCTCTGGGCCAGCTCCTGAATGCGCATCCCTTCGTAGAAGCTCGGATCTTCACGATAGAGGCTCGGCAGGATGTTCTTGATGGTCAGGTTCAGGTCATAACCACGCTTGAACTCGGTCAGGGCGCGCAGCAGCTGCATCGCCTTGGACTGATCGATACCGATGGAGAAGAGGAACAGCATGTTGTAAGGACCGGTCTTCTCGACCACGATGCCGCGCTCGTCCAGGAACTTGGAGACCAGTGAAGCAGGGATGCCCTTCTCCAGCAGCTGGCCGTCACGACCCATACCCGGAGTCAGCAGGGTGACCTTGATCGGATCCAGGTACATGTGGTTGTCATCGATGTCCTTGAAGCCGTGCCAGTCATCTTTCGGATCCAGCTTCCAGCACTCGACGGTGTCGATGTTGTCCGGCTGCCATACGTCGAAGAACCAGCCTTCGCTCTGATCACGCAGACGCTTGATCTCTTTGCGGAAGGAGATGGCGCGATCGATGGAGTCCTTGATCAGACGCTTGCCGGTGTTGCCACGCATCATGGCAGCGGAGATCTCGGTCGATGCCACGATGCCGTACTGCGGCGAGGTGGAGGTGTGCATCATGAAGGCTTCGTTGAAAGTCTCTTCCTCCACGTCACCCTTGATGTGGATCATCGAGGCCTGGGAGAAGGCCGCCAGCAGCTTGTGGGTGGACTGGGTTTCGTAGAACACCTTGCCCGGCATCGCTTCACCGCTCATGCCGCACTTGCCTTCATAGATCGGGCTGAAGTTGGTGTAAGGCACCCAGGCACTGTCGAAGTGGATGTAAGGAGTGTCCAGCGCCTCCTTGATGAAGCCGGTGTTGTAGAGCAGGCCATCATAGGTGGAGTTGGTGACCACGGCGTAACGGGGAGCCTGGGCACCCGGTGTCGCGGCAACCTTGGCAGCGATGGTGTCGCGGCTGAATTCGCTCTGCGGGATACCACCCAGAATGCCGTAGGCGTTGCGGGTCGGACGGAAGTAGATCGGGGTCACGTCGTTCATCATCATCAGGTGAGTGAGCGACTTGTGGCAGTTACGGTCAACCAGCACTGTGCTGCCGGCCGGCGCGGAGTACATGCCGACGATCTTGTTGGCAGTGGAGGTGCCGTTGGTAACGATATAGGAGCGATCGGCGTTGAAGGTACGGGCGATGTACTCTTCGGCTTCCTTGTGCGGACCTGAGTGATCCAGCAGGGAGCCCAGCTCCGGCATGGAGATGGAGACGTCGGCCTTGAACGCGTTCGGGCCATAGAAGTCATAGAAGATGCTGCCAGCCGGGCTCATCTGGAAGGCGGTACCGCCCATGTGACCCGGAGTACAGAAGGTGTATTTACCCTCTTCCACGTACTTGAACAGTGCCTTAGTGAACGGCGGCAGGATGGCGTCCTGATACTCCTGAGTGGCCTGACCCATCTTGAGGGCGATGTCGTCGGCCATGCCGAGACGGTACTCGAAGAAGTGCACGTTCAGACGCAGGTCGGTCAGGTGAATATCCAGGGTGGACTGGTCGTTGGCGAAGGCGAAGATCGGCAGCTTCTCGTTGCGATCATGGATCTCCTTGCACAGGCCCAGAGAGTATTTGTCCCAGTCGAAGATGGCGCCGCAAACGCGGGGGTTCTTCTCAATCAGTTTCAGCAGATCGGCCACATCGACCGGATAAACAACCTCGAAACCCTTGCGCTCGAGGGAGGCTTGCAGCTGGCGAATGGGTTCTTCTTTAAAGAAAACGCCCAGGTGGTTGAGGATGGCAATGATATTCATCGTAATGCTCCACACGTAATGGGGCGCTCTCCATCAGGGATGGTGAGTGAAGAGCGCTCGGAAGATAAAAGGGGGAATTAGTTGCTGGGTTGTTCGTTGAGCAGGGCGTCGTGCTGACGCAGACCCTGTTTTTTGGCGTAGAACATCAGGATGATGAGCGACACCACGAAGGTAGCGGTGAGGTTGGAACCCTTGGCACCCATCAGGGCCACCAGACAGAAGACGCAAGCCACACCGGAGAAGATCATGGCGCCGATGCTGCGGGAGGTCATGCCTTCGAAGCGGATCAGGTTAATGCTGGAGTAGAAGTAGGGCAGCATGGTCAGCAGCACTGCATCTGTGGTCAGCACGTTGAAGAGATCGGCAGCATGAGCGGACTGGGATGTGAAGGCGGTCAGGCCAATCATCAGGGCAGTCATCTTGAGGGAGCCCAGGATCAGACCCTTCTTGGCCACGCCGTTCTTGTCCACTTCACCGTAGATTTTCGGGAAGTTGCCGTCGTTGGCGGCACGCTTGCCCGCCTCGCCCACCAGCATCATCCAGGAACCGAGCGAGGTGAAGCAGGCCAGGGCGGTGAAGGCAGAAACAAACGGCGCAGACCAGCTACCGAAGATGGCGGAAGAGGCCATGGCAAACGGGGCGCCGGAGGCTGCCACTTCACCGGCCGGGAACATGCCGCTGATCACCTGGGTAGAGAGGATGTAGATAACACCCGCGATACCGGTACCCAGCATGGTAGCGAGCGGTACGGTGCGCTTGGGGTTCTTCACCATGCCGGAAGAGACGGCGGCAGATTCAACACCGACGAAGGACCAGAGGCAGATCAGCACGGCACTGATGACCGCATGCAGGTCGCTGCCGCTGGTGGTGTTCCAGTTCTGGCTGTAGACAGTGGCATCAAAATGACCCCAACCCATCACCGCAGTACCGACCACCGGCAGCAGGATCAGCACCAGACCCAGAGTACAGAGTCGGCTCACCCAGCTACCGCCAAGCAGGTTGACGAAGGTGAAGATCCAGACGGCAGCGATGGTGGCTGCGGCGGCCGGGATCGGGCTGTTGAGAATGGGGAAGAAGACCGAGAGGTAGGAGACGCCGGTAATGGCGATGGCCAGGTTACCGATCCAGTTGGCGTGGTAATAGAGCACACCGGTCTGGAAACCGAACACCGGAGAGATCTCGCCAGCGTAAGCAATGGGGCCACCCTCTTGCGGGTTCTTGGTAGCAAGGCGGGCGAAGACGAAGGCGAGGCCCATGGCGCCTACCAGACAGATTGCCCAGCTAAAGACAGAGATGGAGCCGATGGTGGCCAGTGCCGAAGGCAGCAGCGCGATGCCACTCCCCATCATGTTGCCGGCCACCACACCTGTACAGGCGATAAGGCCAATCTTCTTGCTCGTATCGAGGGACATAAGATCTCCGGTTCTATAAAAGGTCGGGTCGTCACATACACATTTGGCGGAACGCCCCGCCAAAGAATGGGCACAGACTAGGCCTCTCATCCCCGGAAAACATAAAGACCAGCTAACGGATAAAAATATGAGACAACTTTTTTCGCCGCCTCGTCACTTTTGATAAAAACCATTTAAAAACAGTACATTGACATCACATTACACAGCCGTCTTGATAAAACCTTGATATCCTTCTGCCCCATTCTTGCCCCTTGATAACCCCCTTATCTCGCCGTCTTGATATTTTTGGCCAGATAAACCCGGGATAAAGCAGCTCCCATTGCGCCCCCTGCCCTTGCGGCCATTTGGAAGCCCTGCGGATCATCACCCTGAGTGGCCGCTCACCTCCTGTTCGCCCCGCCGCTCGGCTCATCACAATCCAGGCTCAGAGGTAAAGCGCAACGGCGATAACCGGTCAGCAATGAGAAATGGGTCGAGACAGACAGCTTATCCCGCCGCCAACCATGAGCAGATGTCACAAGCTGAGCGCGGCGCAAAGCCGGGCAGAATGCCGCGTGCAAGACAAAGGCAAGTGGGGAGCGGTGGGGGATAAATCGGGCCGCACCAGAACGACTATCCCCGGTGGCAAACAAGCAGGATTGAAACAAGCAGAAACAGCACAGGCCGCCCGAAGGCAGCCTGTGGATGAGGTCGGCAACCGCACCGACCGGGGGAAAACCAACACTGCGGAGTTAGAAGAGCTTCACCTTGCTCTGACCCAGCGCATTGAACAGAGCCGGGGTGAGGCTCTCCATATTGCTGTAGAAACCGAGCTGCTGGCAGAGCAGATAGGTCTGCTCGGTCGCCTCCATCAGAAAGGCCTGACTGTAGGCATCACCCGCCGCCTCGGGACGACCGTCCAGCTCCGCCAGCTTGCCCTGCAGTATGTAATAGAGCACCGAGCGGCCGCGACTCGCCGCCTTCTCCAGCAGATAGTTGGCCTGCTGTTGCTGGCCGTTGAGGATCGCCTGCAGGGTCAACGCCTCCCACACCCGAGCAGGGAGAGCGCCGCTGTTTTGCACCACGCTGGCGAGATGGGTGCCAATCCCCTGCAGCCGCTCGCTCTCGGATTTGCCCGCCAGGGTGGCCAGCGCCTCGCCAGCCAGATAGCGCTCCGCCAACAGCAGCGGCTGATCCGGATGGGCAATCAACGCCTGCTCCAGCAGATCAATCCCACGCTTGAGGGCGACCGGATCCCGGCTGTTGATGTAGTACTGCGCCTCCATCATCGCCATCAGGGAGGCATCATCGGTCGGCCAGCCCATCCCCGGCTCGGCATCGGGTTGGTCGAGGGCGCGCAGCAGATCCTGGCTGCTCGCCTGCAACACACCGTGCACACTGTGGCGACTGAGCTGGTACTGATGGCTGAACAGCACCCGGTTGGTGTTGATATTGCGATACTCCAGATCGAGATAGGTGCCACGGGGCTGGCGGGTGACCCGCACACTCAGCTCCTTGCCGGGCATGATGCCCCCCATCAGAGTGGTGGCGCCGTACTGCACCCGCAGCGGCGTAGCCACGGCCACCTCCCCCATCAGGGCGCGGGTAATGCCATCGGCGAGGCGCACGTTCTCGTTGTTGTCATCCATGCCGGAGTGGAAGCGGAACACCAGCAGATTGGGATCCAGCATGGCATGCACCTGGGGGCTGGTGTGCTGGTAGCTGAGCATGCTGACAATGGCGATCAGCACGATGGCAACGAAGATATCGAAACTCACCATCTTCCAGCGGCTGCGGGCATCCTTGGCATGGGTGGAGATGGCGCGGGTCAGGGGCCCGGCGGGAAAAGGGGCGACATTGGGCTGTGCATCATCATCCTGAAGAGCCGCTGGCGGGCTCAGATCGGAGAGAGTCGGGTTGTCTGAGAGAGTGGTATTGACCGCGGGCTGCTCGTCCGCCATCACCACGGAAACCACCTGTAGCGGCCGCACCGGTGCCACCAGCTTGTAGCCGCGCTTGGGTACGGTGACGATATAGTCGGTCGCATCGGTGCGACCATCTTTGAGGATCTTGCGCAGTTCGAAGATGGACTGAGTCACCACCTGATCGGTCACCTCGGCGCCATCCCACACCTCGTTGATCAGGGCATCGCGGCCAAACACGGTGCCAGCATTATGGGCCAGAAACCGCAACAGATTGACCAGTCTGGGTTCGAGGTAGACCTCGCGGTCGGGGCGACACAACATGTTGTCGTCAACGCTCAGGGTCCAGTCGTGGATCTCAAAAACCGATTCGCTCATGATTCACTCGCTGCAGATGGTGACAATGCACGATGAGAGAGACGCAAAACCCGGGCTGACTGAACGGAACAAGGCGCTATCACCACAGGTGACAGATAAAAAGAGAACCGAAGCAATCACATCTCTGAGAGCCAGTCTGGCCAGGCCATCCTGTTTACGTCTGAAGGGCATCCTTGCGGGCATTCCGACCACCGGGATCGGAAGGGATCACTTTAAGCAAAACGGGAGCTGGATCCCACTTTTTTTGGCTATAAATCGCCGTTGAGTTGATCCGACACCGCACTTTTCGGCAAATAGCGTGCCAACTAGTATTCATATGAGCATCCAATATGCCGGAATCAAAAAGCCCTGAACATCAGGGCTTTCTCATTTCTTCGACCATCGGGGAGATGTTACTTCGCCACTGAGAGCGCATCCTGCTGACGACTACGGCGCAGATGACGCCGCCACAGCGAGAAGCAGCCGTAGCCAAGACTCAGCACCACTGCATAGAGCACCTGGGTGGCGAGCGCCACCAGCACCAGAGCGCAGAGCAGCACGCTTATCCCCGCCAGCCCCTTGCCCACCCCGCCGAGCAGACGCCAGCCCGCCGCCATGCAGAGCAGGTAGACCAGCACGAAGTTGCCGTTGGCGTAGCGGATCAGCTCATCGAGCGGCAGTCGCAACCAGATGATCAGGGTGATGCAGAGCAGGCAGATGGCGAGCACCAGACCTAGCGCCCGCAGCGGCGCGCCGCGCGCGGTGAGCACGGCCAGCGAGGGGGGCAGCTTGCCTTCCCGCGCCATGCTCCAGATCAGCCGGGCAAAGCCCTGAATGTAGATGTTGATGCTGGCAAAACAGGAGAGGTAGCCGAGCACCGCCACCAGCCACTTGGCGGTGGGGCCGAACAGCAGCGCCAGCAGGGAAGGGATAGCAGTGGCATTTTTCGCCTCATCGCCGTAGAGGCCGTATTTGAGCACCACCAGCGAGTGGATCCAGTAGATGAGCCCCGCCAGCAGTACCCCGCCAAGCAGGGCGATGGGGTAATCCCGCTCCGGCCGCTTGAACTCCTCCCCCATGTGGGCGAAGGCTTCCAACCCGACGAAACACCAGAACATCACCGCCAGCGCAGTGGCCATAGGGGGCCACTCATCCGCGCTCGGTAGCGGCCGGGCCGCATCGCGCCAGCTCACCTCCCCCTTGAACCAGATAAGCAGGGTGAGCCCCAAAATGGCCAGCGCAATCAGCAGTTGCAGATTGCCGGAGGAGCGCGCACCGCGCAGCCCCAGCAGGAATACCCCGAGCAGGGTGAGCAGCTGGATGGCCCAGAGGGTCCACTCCCCCATCTCGAACAGGGCATGCCAGAAGCCGGCGGCAATCATCAGGGCGGCAGGCAGCCCCACCGGCAGCACAGCCAGAAACAGGAAGGCGGAGAAGCGCTCGGCGCCGTTGCCAAAAGCGAGGCCAATCAGGTGCGGCGCACCGCCGGCATGGGGATAGCGACGGCCGAGGCGAGCGAAGGTAAAGGCGATGGGCAGCACCAGCGCTATCAGCAGCAACCAGGCCCAGAGCGAGGCCCCACCCGCCAGCGAGGCGGCAGTCGCCGGTACCACGAAGATCCCGGTGCCGAGCAGCGAGGTGGCGAGCAGCCCCATCCCCTGCCAGAGCCCGAGATCCTTTTTCAACCCAGACATATCCTTTTGTCCCGACTAGAAAAACATCCCGCCATGTTAGGCCTGCTCCGCCCCTTTGTTAAGCACGATGGTTAAGCGCGGCTGCGAGAATATGCAGCCTTTTATTCGGGCTCGGGCCCAGCTTGCAGGGATTCGGCCAGAAAATCCCCCAGCAGGGTGATCTTGAGCACCTGTCGCCGCGCCGCCGGATAGATGAAGTAGAGGGTCTTGGCCGGGCTCTGATAGCGGCCAAGCAGCGGCAGCAGACGCCCCGCAGCGATATGCTCACGCACCTGTTCGGCCGGCTGCAAGGTGATGCCAGCCCCCGAGAGCGCAGCCGTCAACAAGGCTGGCCAGTGATTGATGCGCAGGCGCGAGGCGACCCGCACCTCCTCGCTCTGGCCATCGCCCCCGACAAACTGCCAACGCTCGTGCTCGCCCCAGTTGCCGTGCAGACACTGGTGGCGGGCGAGATCGGCCGGCTGACGGGGCACGCCGTGGCGATTGAGGTAGTCGGGGGCCGCGCAGAGGCGGTAGTGCTGAGTCAGCAACGGACGGGCGATCAGCGCCTCATCCTGCGGGCGCAGGGTACGGATGGCGGCATCGAACCCCTCCTCCACCAGATCGACCCAGCGCGGGGTGAGCTGCAGATCCAGATCCAGCTTGGGGTAGCGGTCGAGAAAAGCGGGCAGCAGCGGCACCAGCCGGTGGTGGCCAAAGCTGAGGGGAGCGGCGATGCGCAGCAGTCCGGCCGGCTCGGCCAGCAGGTTCTGAGTGAGCGACTCGGTCAGTGCCAGCTCCTCCCGCACCCGCTGGCAGCGAGCCAAAAACAGCTGGCCCAGCTCGGTGAGAGTCTGCTGGCGGGTGGTCTTGTGAAACAGCTTGCCCCCCAGCCACTGCTCCAGCCCCAGCACATGCTTGCCCACCATCTGGGCGCTGATCCCCTCTTCGCTCGCCACCGCGCTGTAGGAGCCGAGATCCACCACCCGGGTGAAGATACGCATGCTGGTCAATCGGTCCACAACCCCTCCTTTTTGCCCGTTTCAAGGCCGTTTGGCCCGCGACCAGGGCACTGATTCACAACCAAAAGTTTAGTAAGAAATAGATTTTAGCCAATTTATTCAACTTTTGGTTACCAATACAGTGATGCCATCCCTTCCCCACAGGATAAATCCCCATGAAAAGTACCTATCTGGCCGCATTACTGGTCGGTCTGCTGGCCAGCGGCGCCAGTCAGGCTGCCGAGAGCAGCTTTATCAGCAACCACGATCAGGCCCCTGCCTCAGCAACTCAAGCCCAGCCCGATATCTTTCGGGTCAGCCTGCTCGGCACCGGCACTCCGGTACCCCAGATCAGTCGTGGCGGCTACAGCACTCTGGTCGAGGCGGGCAACCAGAAGCTGGTGTTCGATTTTGGCCGCAACTCCGCCACTCGCCTGTGGCAGCTGCATATCCCCATCGGCCGGGTCAACGCCTTCTTCCTCACCCACTTTCACTCCGACCACACCAACGGGCTGGCGGATCTCTGGCTGACCGGCTGGCTGCAACCAGCCTATGGCCAGCGCCACGCGCCGATGGAACTCTACGGCCCCAAAGGCACCACAGCTCTCGCCCGTGGCTTGCAGCAGGCCTACGCCACCGACATCGCCACCCGGGTCAAGGATGAGGGAACGCCGCTGGACGGGGTGGAGATCAACAGCCACGAGGTCACCGCCGGGGTGGTCTACAACCATGACGGGGTCAAGGTAACCGCCTTTGACAACGACCACGGGGTCAACATCAAGCCGTCATTCGGCTATCGCATCGACTATCACGGCCACAGCGTGGTGCTCTCCGGCGATACCCGCTACAGCCCCGAAGTGGTGAAGCAGGCCAAAGGGGCCGACCTGCTGGTGCACTGCGTCTCCATGACCTCTGCCGAGCAGATGAAGGCCAACCCCGGCTACAAGGCGATCGCCGGTCACCTCGCCTCCCCCGAGCAGGCGGCCCGGGTAATGAACGAAGCCAAACCGGCGCTGACCGTGTTCAGCCATATCGGCCTCAACGGCAAGATCAGAGTCAAAGATCTGGCGCAGGATCTGCGCGCCCGCTACTCGGGCCCCTTTGTCATCGGCAACGACCTGATGCAGATTGATCTGCCTACCACGGCCTCCGGCAAGGGCTATGCCCTCTGGCAGTCGGAGAATATCGACAATAAATAGCTGGCACGGATGCCGGTCAGCCATGGCCGGCATCCGCAATCGACACCGGGGACTATCTTTAAGGGGTGTTTGACCACAAGGAGTTATCTCTATGAGCCTGAATTGGAAGCACCTCGCCCTGGCCACTCTTCCCTTGTTCGGCATGTCGGTCGCTCAGGCGGCGGTGTTGACCAGCCTTGAATGGCCCCCTTACACCAGCGCCAGCCTCCCTGAGCAGGGCAAGAGCAGTCAGGTGGTGACCGCAGCCTTTGCCCTGGCTGGCGACCCGCTGACCATCAAGTTCTATCCCTGGCAGCGGGCAGTGGACGAGGCGACCAACAACCCCGAGGTACTGGGTTATTTCCCCGAGTATCTCGACCCCAAGAGCAGCTGCCTCTTCTCCGACCCCATAGGTAACGGCCCCCTCGGCTTTGCCCAGCGAGCCGATCAGCCGGTCACCTGGCAGAGCCTTGATGACCTCAAGGGCAAGAAAATTGGTGTCGTCACCGGCTATGTGAATACCACCGAGTTCGACGAAAAAGTGGCCAGCAAGGCACTCTCGGCCGATGCCACCAGCTCGGACAGCCAGAACCTGCTCAAGCTCGGCAACGGTCGGCTCGATCTGGCGGTCATCGACCAGAATGTGATGACCTATCTGCTGGAGAGCGATCCCCAACTCAAGGACGTTGCCGCCAACCTCGGCTTCAACGGCAAGATCCTTGAGGACAAGTCTCTCCACGTCTGCTTTACCAACTCCGCCAAGGGGAAAGAGGCGCGGGACAAATTCAACAAGGCACTGGCCAGTGACGAGGTGAAGAAGCTGATGAAGTAGCGATACCGCATCCGCTCGCCGCCCCAAACAGCCATAAAAAAAGCCGCCTCTTGCGAGGCGGCTTCTTCATTCAACTTGGTAACCGGAGTTATCAGGCAATCAGCTTGTAGATGATACCGGACATGGCGATCAGGCCGATGATGGTCACGAAGCCGTTGCTGATGTTGCCAGCGTATTTGCGCATGGCCGGAACCTTGGTGATGGCGTACATCGGCATCAGGAACAGCAGCATTGCGATGATCGGGCCGCCCAGGTCTTCAATCATGCCGAGGATGCTCGGGTTGATGGTAGCGATGGCCCAGGTGGTCAGGATCATGAACACGGCAGTGACTTTGTTCAGTTGCTTGGTGTCAACGTTCTTGCCCTTCTCGCGCAGTGCCTTGGCCATCAGGCCGTTCATGCCTTCTTGCGCACCCAGGTAGTGACCCAGGAAGGATTTGCTGATGGCAACCATGGCGATCAGCGGAGCCACAGTACCGATAACCGGGTTATCGAAGTGGTTGGCCAGGTAGGACAGGATGGAGATGTTCTGTTCTTTGGCAGCAGCCAGGTCAGCCGGGGAGAGGCTCAGTACGCAGCTGAATACGAAGAACATAACGGTCATCACCATCATGACGTGGGCGCCCAGCAGGATGTTGCTGCACTTCTTCTCGGCACCTTCACCGTAACGACCTTTGTTGTCCACCGCGAAGGAGGAGATGATCGGGGAGTGGTTGAAGGAGAACACCATTACCGGGATAGCCAGCCACAGTGTCTTGATGAAGTCACTGTTGAAGGCGTCGGACAGGGCCGGAGCTTCAGTGATGATGGCACCGTTCCAGTGCGGGATCAGGTAGAACGCCAGACCCATCAGGGTGAGCACGAACGGGAATACCAGCACGCTCATCGCTTTGACGATAACCTGGCCGCCCAGACGAACAACTGCCATCAGACCGAGGATCAGAGCCAGTGACAGAACGGCACGGGGAGGTGCAGACATGCCCAGCTGGTGAACAATCACGCTCTCGACGGTGTTGGTGATGGCGACTGAATACATCAGCACGATCGGGTAGATGGCAAAGAAGTAGAGCAGGGTGATGAATTTGCCTGCGGTCTTGCCGAAGTGCTCTTCTACTACTTCAGTGATGTCGCCATCACGGGTAGAGCCGGACAGCACGAAGCGGGTCAGACCACGGTGAGCAAAGAAAGTCAGCGGCAGCGCCAGGATCAACATGGCAACCAGCGGCCACAGGCCACCTACACCGGCGTTGATTGGCAGGAAGAGCACACCGGCACCGATCGCGGTACCGTACAGACCCAGCATCCAGACCACATCGGCCTTGTTGACGCCGCGGGAGGTGTTGCTGGCTAAACGACCATCAGCTGCAATATTCATGTCAGACATACGTTGTTCCTGTCATCTAGGAAAATGGGATTCTTGTTTGGTCGGGCCTTGGCCCGGTTCCATCTCCCTGGAACGCCTGCTGTCCGTCCTTGATATTAACCTCTCGCCCCCCGGCAACCTGGCCATCACTCCTTGTGACAACAGGATTGCAACAAACAACAGTGCGAGATTTTGACCCTGAGGGTCGGCGCCCGTCTCACTTAACAACCGATTAACGTGCGCCACTCTTGATGGGCTGACTTTAATTAAATGCCCTTATTAATCACAGCGTTTTTTTGAATTAATCAACCAAAGTTTGATTTTGGTCGCCTTTCGGACGACCAAGATCACACTCAAAGCGCCTTATTGTGAGTTTTTTTTAACAATTCAACTTAGTTTCACTGGAATCAATGGCCTGCGAGCAGCTACATATTTGCAACAAGCCACTCATTTAGCGCGGATTGTGTGCATCACGGCCTTGGCGTACCCTTGTGACTCATGCCTTTTTGTTGATTGATGATGACCATTACCCGTACCGATCTCGCCGAACTGGCGGTATTTGCCGCCGTCGCCCGTCACCGCAGTTTCAGCAAGGCCGCCCTCGAACTCGGGGTCTCCGCCTCCGCCCTCAGCCATAGCCTGAAGGGGCTGGAAGCCCGTCTGGGGGTGCGGCTGCTCAACCGCAGCACCCGCGCCGTGGTGCCGACCGAAGCGGGCCAGCGGCTGCTCAAGCAGCTGCTCCCCACCCTCAATACCCTGGAAGAGGCGCTTTGCGAGCTGGCCCGCAACAGCGATGAACCGGTGGGTCGACTCAAACTCTGCGCTCCCCGCGGCGCCATCGACAGCCTGCTGGCACCTGTGCTGATCGACTATCTGGCCCGTTATCCGCGGATGCAGGTGGAGGTAGTGGAGCAGGAGCTGATGCCCCGGCTGATTGAAGATGGCTACGATGCCGCGCTCTTTTATGGCGATCTGCTGCCCAAGGAGATGATCGGCATCCCCCTCGGCCCGCCCCAGCGTTATCTGGTGGTGGGCTCCCCGGCCTATCTGGCGGAGCACGGTACACCGGAGCACCCGAGCGAGCTGAGCCGCCACGCCTGTATCGGCTATCGCCTCACTCCGCACCATCACTATCGCTGGGCCTTTGCCGCCGATGGCACCATGCTGGAGATCGAAGTGACCGGGCCGCTCACTACCAGCACCCCGGCCCTCTATCTGGGCGCCGCCGAGGCGGGGCTGGGGCTCGCCTACTGTCTGGAAGAGGAGGTGAGCCAGAAGGTCGCGGAGGGGAAACTGCTCACCGTGCTGGAGCCCTGGTGCCCCACCTTTGCCGGCTTCTACCTCTTCTATCCCAGTCGGCATCAGCTGGGCAGCGGGCTGCGCATCCTGATCGACATGCTCAAGGCGCACTACCAAAACCCCGGATTAGTGAGCAATACTCAGCAATTCATCAAGTGAAACCCTGATTATCACCAAATAAGTATTAATCTAGACTAGCTGTTCGATAATCGAACTCCCCGAGAGAACAGATATGTCTGCCTATTTAACACTGCGGCAACGGGCCATGACCCGTCGCTTCTGGGCTTACGCCCTCCCCTCCATTCTTGCCATGCTGGTCTCGGGGGCCTACTACCTCATCGACGGCATCTTCGTCGGCCACTATGTCGGTGCCGCTGGCCTCGCCGGGATCAACCTGGTCTATCCGGTCATCATGGTGCTGATTGGTCTGGCCGCCATGATCAGCATGGGGGCCGCCACTGCCATCTCCTTCCAGCAAGGGGCGAAAAACGACACGCTGGCCCGTCAGGCGCTGGTCAACGCCCTCTGGCTGCTGGCCGGTCTCGGGGTAGTTGCGCCGGTGCTGCTCTATTACACCCACACCGATATCCTGCTGGGACTGGGGATTGAACAGGGCACCGACACCTGGAAACAGGCGAGCGACTACCTCACCTGGATTGGCGGCGGTACCCTGCTGCTGGCCAGCAATCTGGCGGTGCCCTATCTGCTGCGCAACGATGGTCGCCCGAAACTGGCCATGGTGCTGGTGAGCAGCGGCGCCGTGCTCAACATCATCCTCAACTACATCATGGTGGGTCGGCTGGGGCTGGGATTGATCGGTACCGCGCAAGCCACCCTGATGGCAGAGGGTGCGGTGAGCCTGATCGGTCTTGGCTACTTCTTTACCCCCTGGGCGCGGCTTCGCCTCAGCTGGCGGGATCTGGTGCCCAACCTCCCCGCCATGCCGCACCTGCTCTTTACCGGTCTGCCGAGCCTGATTGCCCAGTTCAACCTCGGGCTGCTATTGATGCTGCACAACAGCCAGCTGATGGTGTATGGCAATGTGAAGGATCTGGCGGGTTTTACCGTGGCCGGTTACACCGAAGCGGTCTTTATCGTCATCCTGCAGGGGCTCGCCTTCGGCATTCAGCCGCTCATCAGCAAGGCGGCGGGGGCCAAGCGCCACCGCAACCTCAAGTACCTGATGGAGATGGGGCTCAAGTTCACTTTTATCTACGGCATGCTGGTGTGGCTCACCATCCAGCTGCTACCGGGACAGGTCGCCATGCTCTATACCGGCGACAAGGATCCCGAACTGCTGGCCGCCGCCATCAGCAGCCTGACCCTCAACCTCGGTGCCATTCCGCTGGAGGGGATCATCATGTTCGGCATCGTGTTGCTGCAATCCATGGCGCGCACCCGTCAGGCGCTGGTCATCTCCATCGCCAAAACCGTGTTGCTGCTGCCGCTCATCTTCCTGCTGCCGCAACTGTGGGGCCGTGATGGGGTGCTGATGGCCCAGCCCGCCACCGTGCTGCTGCTCACCCTGCCGCTCTGCTGGCTGCTGTGGCGCGAGTGGCTGCGCCTGAAGATAGCCTGCGCGCCAAAAAACAAGCGTCGCCCGCAACCGGCCCGCGCACGCGCCGCCGTCCAGCTGGCCCGTTAAGGCCACCCATCCCGCGTAGCAATAAAAAACCGGCATCCATTGATGCCGGTTTCTGCTATATGGGCGGGTCTACCTGCCATTACACGAGGATTCAGGCCAGCACTGCTGCCCACACTTATGCCAATACTTCTGGCCTGAGCTGGGCCATCAGCCCCGTGTTGTCGGAGTAATCCACCGGGATCGCCACCACCGCAGGCCCCTCCACCGCCAGTGCGGCCCGCAGGGTTGCGCGCAACTCGTCTGCCGAGCGCACCGCAAACCCGGCCGCCCCGAACGATTCGGCATAGCGTTTGAAGTCGATGGGGCCAAAAGAGACGCCGGAGGTGCGGCAATATTTCTGCTGCTCCTGCATCGCGACCATGTTGTAGCCGTTATCGACCCAAATGATGTGAACGATATTGCTCTTGAGGCGCACCGCCGTCTCCAGCTCCATGCTCGACTGCATAAAGCTGCCATCCCCCGATACCGAGATCACCTTCTCACCCGGCCGCACCAGCGCCGCGCCGATAGCCCACGGCAGTGCCACCCCCATGGTCTGCTGACCATTGGAGATCAACACCTGACGGGCGCGGAAGCTGTAGAGGTAGCGGGCAATCCAGATATGGAAGCTGCCCATGTCGACGCAGAGGGTCATGTCGTCGCGCACCAGATCCTGCAGCTCGCGCACGATACGCAAGGGGTGAACCGGATTGCCGTGCAGATCGTCGGCCCGCATTGCCAGCCGCAGCCGCTGCTGGCGTACCCCTTGCAGCAGCCGATCCACCTCGGGGGGGCGGATTTTCGGATTGCCCATGATGCGGGTCAGCTGCAACAGGTTGGCCCGGATCGACCCCACCAGCTCGGCGGTCGGGCAGTAGCTGCTGTCGATATCGGCGGGCAGCACGTCGATATGGAGGATGCGCCGCTCCCTGTCGCCATTCCACAGCACGGGGTCGTACTCGATGGGGCTGTAGCCGATGCAGATCACCAGATCGGCCCCTGCCAGCAGCTGATCCCCCGGCTGGTTGTTAAACAGCCCCACCCGTCCGGCAAAATCATCGAAGTGGCAGCTGTCCACCACCCCGGCAGCCTGATAGGTACCGGTCACCGGCAGCCGCGCCTTGTCGAGGAAGGCGCGTACCGCTTCGGCATTTTCCGGCCGGCTCGCCATCAGGCCGAGCAGCACCACCGGATTCTGGGCGTTGCGCAGCAGGGTCAATGCCTGCTCCATATTCTGCTCATCGGCGCAGCCCGGCTCAGGCACTTCGCGGGGCACCAGCACATTGCCCTGTACCGGCTTGTTGATGATGTCCATCGGCAGGCTGACAAACGCCGCCCCCGGCCGTCCCAGCTCGGCGGCGCGAAAGGCGTTGGCCATCACTTCCGAAATTGCCGCCCCGCTGTTGACCTGGGCGCTGAACTTGGTGACCGGACGGCAGAGGTTGACCGTATCCATGCTCTGGTGGGTGAGTTTGAGACCATCGGCACGGCGAACCGCACCGCCCAGCGCCACCATGGGGTCCCCCTCCGAGGTGGCAGTCGCCAACCCGGTAATAAGGTTGGAGCAGCCGGGGCCCGAGGTGACCAGCGCCACCCCCGCCTTGCCGGTGAGGCGCCCCACGGCGGCCGCCATAAAGGCGGCATTCGCCTCGTGGCGCACCACTATGGTCTCGATGGGGGAATCCTCCAGCGCATCGAACACCCGGTCAATCTTGGCCCCCGGGATCCCGAACACCTGCTTGACCCCTTGCGCCTCCAGATGACGAACCACCAGCTCGGCACCGCACTTCCATTGTCTGTTTTCCATGATATTGCTCCTTGTCTATCAGCCTTCGGCGGCCTGAATGGCGCGATCGAGATCGGCGGGATTGAGGTCGGCCTGCCGGAAAGCGGGATCCGATGGCAGGGCCAGGTTGAGGTGACGCACCACTGAAAGTCGCAGGGTGCCGTGGGCCATGGTGTAGTCAAGCAGATGGCCGCCCCCCTTGCGATCGGCGGTGATCATGTGTTCGTGAAAGCCCGCCACATTGACCCCCTGCACGAATGGCGGGCAGCGAAAGCCCACCAGAGTTCCCGCCACCGCGGCAAAGCGGAACAGCGGCTGCTGCTCGATGGCCTCCAGCATGGGGCGATAGGGCGGCTCCTGGCGCGGCACGGTACGGACCTTGGCCGTCTCAAACTGGCCGTCTAGGCGCAGGGCGACGAAGACGTTGTCGGATCCCACCAGCCGATCCACCCACTGGTGGATCTCGTCACGGCTCAGGGGGTGATCGAAGCGGCGCTCCAGACAGGGGCGAAAATGGGTCATCACCGCAAAGGGGGTCTTCTGATCGGCGCGAGCGGGCCGGGCCGAGCCATCGGAGCGCAACTGGTGGATCTGGCGCTCGAAGGCGATCAGCTCGCCATCGAGGTGGTTGAAGGTGCCGAGGCCAAAGTCGCCGTGGCGCAGCAGCTCGCTCATGGTGGTCTCCCCTTCGTAGACCCCCGCCAGCAGGGCGCTCATCAGGGAACTCTGGTAGATCTCGCCACCGTCATGCTGCCTGCGCCAGCGGGAAAACTGCTGGCTCACTTCGAGGGCACAGCTGCACCCGGCACTGTCAGATGTTGCAATATGTTCCATTCGGATTTCACCTCCACCGTGAATCCTGTTAGCGTTCGGATCCAATGGTGACTTGGTTCACATTTCAACACCAATACGCTGATCCCATGACTTTGAGACTCAATCGATATGGAACTTCGTACGCTCCGCTACTTCATGGCCGTTGTTGAAAAGCAGAATTTCACCCGCGCAGCCGAATCACTCAACATGGCCCAGCCGCCCCTGAGCCAGCAGATCCGCAAGCTGGAGGAGACCCTGGGCACCCCGCTGCTGCGCCGTTTGACCCGCAGTGTCGAACTGACCGAGGCGGGCGAGAGCCTCTATCGGGATGCGGCGCAGATCCTGGCGCTGGCCGATGCGGCAAAACAGAAGGTAAAGCGGATTGCCCGGGGCGAGCAGGGGGCGCTGCGGATCGGCTTTGCCGGTTCCACCGTGCTCCACCCCGCGGTGCTGACCCTGCTGCACGACTATCGGGAGCGCTACCCCGAGGTGGCCCTCAGCCCGCAGGAGGGCACCATGCCGGCACTGGTGGCGGCGCTGCGCAACGATCGGCTGGATGCCGCCATCTTGCGGCTGCCCTGCCGGGGTAGCGAGGGCTTTGCCCATCACCTTATCGAGCAGGAGCCGCTGCTGATCGCCCTGCCGACCAGCCACCCCAAGGCCAAGCCGGGCCCCTTGCCACTGGCCAGCCTGAAGGACGAGAGTTTTATTCTGTTTCCCCACGCCATCGGGCCCGGGCTCTATGACGGCATCGTGGGCCTCTGCCGGGAGGCGGGGTTTGAGCCGATACTGGGGCCCGAATGCCCGCAGGTGATCTCTACCGTCGGCATGGTGCAGGCGGGCTTTGGCGTGACTCTGGTGCCCAGCTCGGTGGCGGCGCTGCGCCCGCTCGGGGTCAGTTATCACCCCATTGAGGGCAACAGCATGATGACCAGTATCAGTCTGGCGACACGGCCGCATCCAGGTAGTGCCGTGCTGCGGCACTTTATCGCCCAGATCCGTGCCGCCCAGATACGACAAGGCCTCCCGAAGGAGGCCCTGTTGAACAAGCTTGAACCGGTTTGATGGCCAGCTTGCCTGATGCGACGGCTTATTTGACAGTCACGCGGGCAAACTTGCGCTTGCCGACCTGATAGACAGCGGTACCGGCACCGATGAGTGCCTTGCCATCTTCCAGCTTCTCGCCATCCACCTTGACCGCGCCCTGCTTGATCATCCGCAGCGCTTCGGAGGTGGTGGCCACCAGATCGGCCTCTTTCAGCAGATTGGCAATGGCCAGCCCTTCGCCTTCCAGTGCCAGTTCGATTTCCGGCATCTCGTCCGGGATGGCGTTCTTGGAGAAGCGCTGGGTGAAATCTTCGTGGGCCGCTTCAGCCGCCGCTTCGTCGTGATAACGGGCGATGATCTCTTTGGCCAGCCAGATCTTCACGTCGCGCGGGTTGAGAGTACCGGCAGCGATGCCCGCCTTGAACTCTTCGATTTCGGCAAGCGGACGGAAGGAGAGCAGCTCGTAGTAGTTCCACATCAGATCGTCGGTGATGGACATGATCTTGCCGAACATCTCGCCCGGAGCGTCGTGGACGCCGATGTAGTTGCCTGCGGACTTGGACATCTTCTTGACGCCATCCAGACCCACCAGCAGCGGCATCATCAGCACGCACTGGGTCGCCATGCCGGCATCTTTTTGCAGCTCGCGGCCCATCAGCAGGTTGAACTTCTGGTCGGTACCGCCGAGCTCAACGTCCGCCTTCAGCGCGACCGAGTCATAGCCTTGCAGCAGCGGATAGAGGAATTCGTGAATCGCGATGGATTGGCCGCCGGTGTAGCGCTTTTTGAAGTCGTCGCGCTCCATCATGCGGGCCACGGTCTGTTTGGCCGCCAGCTTGATCATGCCGGTCGCACCCAGCTCGCTCAACCAGGTCGAGTTGTACTCGATGCGGGTCTTGGCGGGGTCGAGGATCTTGAACGCCTGCTCGGCATAGGTGAGGGCGTTATGCTTGATAGCCTCTTCGGAGAGCGGCGGACGGGTAGCGTTCTTGCCGGAGGGGTCACCCACCATGGCAGTGAAGTCACCGATCAGCAGGATCACTTCATGGCCCAGATCCTGGAAGGTCTTCAGCTTGTTGAGGATCACGGTATGACCCAGGTGAATGTCGGGGGCGGTCGGGTCCATGCCCAACTTGATGCGCAGCGGGCGCCCTTCCTTCAACTTGGCGACAAGTTCTTCTTCAACCAGAATTTCTTCCGCTCCGCGCTTGATCTCGGCTAGCGCCACCTCGAGCTGGGACATTTTTTGACTCTCCATCACGATTCCACAGGGCCAAACATATTACTGGAATGGCGGGCCAATTGGAAAGGCTGTAAAATCCGTCCATTCTGCCCGACTTCATCTGCTTCTCATGGTTATTTGGCACGCCTTCAACGCACTCCCCCACTGGCACCGCAAGATGGTGCTGATCTTGAGCATCATGATCATGATGCTGGCGGCCTGGCCAAGCGAACAGGCGGTGGCAACACGGGTCGATGAAAACGGCAACGAAATTGCCCTGCGGGAACCGGCTAACGACAACGCGCTGAACGACGAGCTGACGGCCGAAGCCGCCCAGCCCGTTACCCCGCCCAAGCCGCGCTACATCACCAAGCAGGTGAAAGTACGCCGTGGCGACAACATGGGAGTCATCTTCCAGCGCATTGGCCTGAGCACCACAGATCTGCACCTGATCGATCAGCTCGAGGGCAGCGATCCCCTGCGGATGCTGCAACCGGGGCAGGAGCTCACCTTCAAGCTCACCGAGAACGGCGAGCTGCATAGCCTCTATTACCCCCACAGTCTGGAGCAGGCGCTCAAGGTGAGCCGCAAGGAGGAGACCTTTGTCGCCCGCAACGTCAAAATCGCCCTCGACACCCGCGAACAGGTGAGCAAGGGCGAGATCCGCTCCAGCTTCTGGGGCGCCGCGGTGGATGCAGGGATGACCGAAGATCAGATCATGGACTTGGCCGCCATCTTCGGCTGGGACATCGACTTTGCCCAGGACTTGCAGCCGGGGGACAGCTTCCGGGTGGTCTATGAAGACAAGTTCCGCGACGACGAGCGGGTCGCCTCCGGCGATATTCTGGCGGCGGAGTTCGTCAACCAGGGCACCGCCTACCGCGCCGTGCTCAATGAAGATGGCAACTACTACACCCCGGAAGGGAAGGCGATGCGCAAGAGCTTCCTGCGTGCGCCGGTCAACTTCAAATACATCAGCTCCAACTTCAACCCGCGCCGCCTCCATCCGGTGACCGGCAAGATCCGCCCCCACAACGGCATCGACTATGTGGCGCCGGTGGGCACCCCCATCATGGCGGCGGGCTCAGGCAGCGTGGTGGCCGCCGGTTACAACCAGTTCAACGGCAACTACGTCTTTATCAAGCATGCTGGCAACTATGTGACCAAGTACCTGCACCTCTCCAAGCGCACCGTCAACAAGGGGCAGCGGGTTAAGCAGGGCCAGACCATCGGCACTCTGGGTGGCACCGGCCGCGTCACCGGCCCGCACCTGCACTACGAGTTCGTGGTGGGCGGCATTCACAAGAACCCGCGCACCCTCACCCTGCCGCAGGCAGAGACCCTGAGCGGACGCGAGCTGGCCAACTTCAAAAAGCTGGCGATGCCGCAACTGGCCAAGCTCGACAGCCCCGAGCTGCAGCTGGCCCAGAACAAGCGGGATAGCCGCGGCAACTAAGCCATCAGGGCTGGCGGGGTAGCAGCCCCGCCAGCCCTTTTTATTTTGCCTGCGCATGGCTCGGCGCCATGCTGCATCGGTGTCGGGAAGCGGACTATCCCGACCAGCGAGTGAGGAGAGCCAATGGCTGAACGCTATATCGGATTGATGTCAGGCACCAGCATGGACGGTATTGACGCCGTGCTGGTGGTGATCGACGGGGATCAACTGCGGGTCGAGGCGGCCCTCAGCCACCCCTGGCCCACCGCCCACGAGCTGCATGAGCTCTGTACCCCTAGCGACAACGAGATCGATCGCATGGGGGTGGCCGACAATCTGGTGGCGCGCGAATTTGCCGCCGCCACCCACGCCCTGCTGGCCAAGACGGGCCTCACGCCCGCCGATATTCGCGCCATCGGCAGCCACGGCCAGACCATCCGCCACCGCCCCCAGCTTGGCTTCACCCTGCAGATCGGCAACGCGGCCCTGCTGGCGGCGCTGACCGGCATCGATGTCATCGCCGACTTTCGCACCATGGACATGGCCCTCGGCGGTCAGGGGGCCCCGCTGGTGCCCGCCTTCCATCAGGCCTTCTTTGCCCGCCCCGGTGCATTGCGGGTGGTGCTGAACCTCGGCGGCATCGCCAATATCTCGGTGCTGCCGGGCCATGCCAACGGGGTCTATGGCTTCGATACCGGCCCGGCCAACACCCTGCTCGACGGCTGGTATCGCCGCCATCACCCCAAGGGGACCGGTTACGATGCCGGCGGCCAGTGGGCGGCCAGCGGCAAGCCAATCCCGGCCCTGCTGGAGAAGCTGCTGGCTCACCCCTATTTCGCCGCCCCCGCCCCCAAGAGCACCGGGCGGGAGATGTTCACCCTGGCGTGGCTCGATGGCGAGCTGGCTGGCCACCCCTATGCTGCGGCGGATGTGCAGCGCACTCTGCAGGCGCTCACCTGCCACAGCATCGCCCGCCAGCTGCCTGCCCCGAATGAGGCGCAAACCCGTCCCGAGCTGTTTGTCTGCGGCGGCGGCGCCCATAACGCCCCGCTGCTGAGCGAATTGGCCAGCCTGCTGCCCGGCTGGCGCATCGCCAGCACTGCCGAACTGGGCATTGCGCCCGACTGGATGGAAGGCGCAGCCTTTGCCTGGCTGGCGGAGCGCTTTATCAAGCACAAACCCGGCAACCTGCCCGCCGTCACCGGCGCCAGCCGTCCGGCTGTGCTGGGTGCTCTCTACCCCGCACCCTAGATATCCCCCAGATATGCAAATGACGACAGCCCCGATATGGGGCTGTCGTCATGTCACATCATGAACAGTGGCACTTTGGCCAACACCCGTTGTTACATGGCATTGGTGGACTCAAAAATTTTGTCGGCGGACGCTTCGACAAAGCCCGGATAGAGTACACCGTCGGCCTGCGGATAGCGCAGAGCAAACTCGTAGAAGCAGCTCGGGATGGTACGCACCCCATCGCTGAACGGCACCTCTGCTTTGTCGGCCATGGTGGAGGATTGCTCCAGCATCACCTGCGGGTCCCCTTTCACCTCGCCACCCACGCTGTTGAGCACAAAACCCGCCGCCTTCAGTGCCGCATTGACCTGATGGATGGTGTCGAAATCCTTCAACTTGTTGATATTGACCGTGAAGTGGTTGGCACGATAGCCCCATGCTGCCATCCATGCCGCGTACTCGCTCTCCGCCAGCAGGGTCTGATAATCGGCATAGGAGACCTGCCAGGGGGCACCGGTGTAGAGAAATGCCGGGGTATCGGTCAGATGATCGGGCACCTGATCGGCCAGCTTGTGGATGATGGCCTGCGCCGCTGGGGAGAGTTCTTCCACCTTCAGCTCGCTGATAAACACCTTGGGAGCGTCCGGATCCTGATGCTCGAAGTGCTTGGCGTAGAGCTTCTTGGCCTTGAAAACGTACTCGCCCTTCTGCTCGTAACCGAGCGCCAGGAAGTGGGCGGCCAGCTTCTCCAGCCCCAGCTTGGGCAGGTTGTAGGTACGAAACGCCACGTGATCGTTGACGATGGGCTCGCCGCCACCCAGCAGGGTGTGCACCTTGAGGGCGCTCGGGGTCACCTTGATGTAGTTGTCCCACAGATGGCTGAACAGGGTGTCGATATCCTTTTGCATCTCTCTTTCCTTTGATTGCGGGTACAGATGGGGGCACCGCTGGATGCCCCGTGTCATTATCAGAAGCGCAGGCCGGGCGACAGTTGATCCGGCATCGCGGCTTTGCTGTCTTCGACAGAGGCAACCGGATACGCACAGTAGTCAGCAGCGTAGTAGGCGCTTGCCCTGTGGTTGCCGGAGGCGCCGATGCCACCAAACGGCGCGGCACTGGAGGCGCCGGTGATGGGCTTGTTCCAGTTGACGATACCGGCGCGGATCCGCTTGAAGAAGTGGTGCCAGTCCGCCTCCTTGTCCCCCAGCAGACCGGCCGAGAGACCGTAGCGGGTGGCGTTGCCCTGATCGATGGCAGCATCGAAATCATCATAACGAATGAGTTGCAGCAGCGGGCCGAAGTACTCTTCGTCAGGCAGCGCGCTGACTGAGGTCACGTCGATAATACCCGGGGAGACAAAGCCTGTGCCCGCTTCCAGGTGCTTGAGGGTAAGCAGGCTCTCGCCACCGAGGCGCTGCAGGTTGGCTTGCGCCTCGACCATGCCCTGTGCTGCCTTCTCGCTTATCATCGAGCCCATGAACGGCTGCTCGGCGGCGTCATAGAGGCCGACCTTGATCTGGCTGACCACCTCGATCAGTCGATTGACCAGGGCATCGCCCCGCTCACCGCGCTCGACAAACAGACGGCGGGAACAGGTGCAGCGCTGACCAGAGGTAATAAACGCCGACTGGACGATGGCATGGACGGCGCCGTCGATGTCGCTCACCTCTTTCACGATCAGCGGGTTGTTGCCGCCCATCTCCAGCGCCAAAATTTTTCCCGGCTGACCGGCAAACTGCTGATGGAGGAAATGACCGGTGCGGGAGGAGCCGGTAAAGAAGAGGCCGTCGATATCGGGATTGCCCGCCAGCGCCTTGCCGGTCTCGACCTCCCCTTGCACCAGATTGAGCACTCCCTTGGGCAATCCGGCCTGCTGCCACACCTTGACCATGGCTTCGGCCACCATGGGGGTCAGCTCGGAGGGTTTGAACACTACGGCGTTACCCGCAATCAGCGCCGGGACTATATGGCCGTTGGGCAGATGGCCCGGGAAGTTGTAGGGGCCGAACACAGCCACCACGCCGTGGGGCTTGTGACGGACAAACGCCTTGGCGCCCGGCATGGCATTTTCAACGGTACCGGTGCGCTCGTCGTGGGCACGGATAGAGATGGCAATCTTGCCCTGCATGGCGGCCACTTCGGTGCGGGTCTCCCACAGCGGTTTGCCTGTTTCGCGGGCGATAGTCAGGGCCAGCGCCTCTTTCTGCTCGCCGAGCAGGTCGGCATAACGACGCACTATGGCCAGACGATCCTCAAGGCTCATGTCCGCCCAGTGGTAGAAGGCGGCACGGGCGGCCTTGACGGCGGCATCCACCTGCGCAGCACTGGCGGCAGCCCCCTGCCAGATCACCTCGTTCTTGGCCGGATCCCGTGACTCGAACGGCTTGCCTTCACCGGCAAGCCACTGACCGTCGATAAATTGCACTAACTGGCTCATCCATTCACTCCCTGTCGCTGACAGGCAGCCTCGGCTGCCTGTCTGATAATCGGTTTGCTTGTCCTGTTTGTCTCAGTCGAGGTCGACCACCCGCACCATGTCGCCATCCTGCACCTTGAGTGCCGCCGCCATCTTGGGCGGAATGATGGCTTCGTGCTTGTCGAGATCGACCCGGATATTGCCGTAGCAGGCGCGGTAATGTTCGAAACGGCTGTTGCAGATAAGGTGGGTCTTGCCACCGATGGGCTCGCCCACCAGCACCCGCAGTTTCTTGCTGCGGCGCACGCTGCGGATATTCTTCACGTCACACTCGACGGTGGGGCCCGCATCGAAAATATCGACGTAGCCACGGTTCACGAAGCCCTCGTCCTGCAGCATCTTGATGGCCGGGCGGGTCTTCTCGTGGGTCTGGCCGATAACGGCCCGCGCCTCTTTGCTCAGCAAATTGACGTAGATGGGGTACTTGGGCATCAACTCGGCGATAAAGCGCTTCTTGCCGATGCCGGTCAGATAGTCGACGGTGGGAAAATCCATCGAGAAGAAGTGGGTTTGGAGCCACTCGTAAAAGGGGCTGTGACCGTTGGCATCGGAGACGCCACGCATCTCGGCGAAGACGGTCTCGTCAAACAGCTCGGGGTGCTCGGCCATAAACAGGAAGCGGTGCTTGGAGAGCAGGCGGCCATTGAGCCCCTCGCGGGCACATTCGCGCAAGAACAGGGTACAGAGCTCGGAGTTGCCGGTGTAGTCGTTGGAGAGAGTCAGGGTTTCAACGACGTTGTAGATGCCGAGCTTGGGTGATGAGTGCACCACCTTGCCGATGTGGTAGTTGTAAAACGGCTGGGAGAGGCCAACCGCGGCATCGATGGCACAGGTGCCGACCATCTCGCCGGTCTCCAGATCCTCAGCCACGAAGAAGTAGAGGCAGTCCCCCTTGCCGGCGGGCTTGTCGGAAAAAGTCTGGGTAGAAGCATCGATCTTGCGCTGCAGCAACTCATCGTTGACGGGCAACGAGGTCATGCCTGTGCCGGACTCGATGGCGCAGGTCTTGAGCCCGGCAAAATCTTTTTGCTCGATGGGACGGATAACCAACATAAATGACAACTCCCTTTCATTGACGACAGGTGGGGGCCCGGCTCCTGCCGGGAGAGCTCCCCACCTCAATTTGGAATCAGGCGTTGACCACCTGGGCAACCGCCTTCTCGAAGCGGGCCAACCCTTCCTTGATGTCAGCTTCCGGGATCACCAGTGAAGGGGCAAAACGAACCACGTTGGTACCGGCAACCAGTGCCATCAGCCCATGATCGATAGAGGCCAGCAGGAAGTCGCGGGAACGCCCCTTGAAGTCCTCGCTCAGAGCGGCGCCCAGCAGCAGCCCCTTGCCGCGGATTTCGCTAAAGCAGTGGTATTTGGCGTTGATCGCCTCGAGCCCCTCGCGGAACAGCTGTTCGCGCCGCTTGACCCCGTCCAGTACCTCGGGAGTATTAATCACGTCGATCACCGCCTCGGCGACCGCACAGGCCAGCGGGTTACCGCCGTAAGTAGAGCCGTGAGTGCCCACTTTCAGGTAAGAAGCGATTTCGTCGGTGGTCAGCATGGCGCCGATGGGGAAACCGCCCCCCAGCGCCTTGGCGCTGGTGAGGATGTCCGGCGTGACGCCGAGCCCCATATAGGCATAGAGATCACCGGTCCGGCCGACCCCTGACTGCACTTCGTCATACACCAGCAGGGCATTGTGTTTGTCGCACAGCTCGCGCACTCCTTTGGCAAACTCGTCGGTAGGACGAATGATGCCACCCTCCCCTTGCAGCGGCTCCATCACCACGGCGCAGGTGTTGTCGGAGATCACCTCGGCTAGTGCCGCCAGATCGTTGTAGGGAACATGGGTAATGTCACCGGGCTTGGGACCGAAGCCATCGGAGTAGGCAGCCTGGCCACCGACGCTGACGGTAAAGAAGGTACGACCGTGGAAGCCCTGATTGAAGGCGATGATCTGGGTCTTCTGCTCGCCAAACTTCTCGATGGCGTAGCGGCGAGCCAACTTGAGGGCAGCTTCATTCGCTTCGGCGCCGGAGTTGCAAAAGTAGACCTTGTCGGCAAAGGTGGCCGCGACCAGCTTCTTGGCCAGACGCAGGGCCGGTTCGTTGGTCATTACGTTGGAGAGGTGCCACAGCTTCTCGCCCTGGGTTTTCAGAGCCTCGACCAGCTTGGGATGACAGTGACCCAGGCCGTTAACGGCGATACCACCGGCGAAGTCGACATACTCGCGCCCCTCCTGATCCCAGACACGTGACCCTTCACCACGCACCGGGATGATCTTGGCTGGCGCATAGTTGGGAACCATCACTTCATCAAACACTTCACGTGTCACAGCCAACAACTCTGACATATAGCTCTCCTTCAGATTCGGCGACAGAATAATCCACCGCCTAAAAGTTAAATCCGTGTAAACGCAACGGGATTATCACAGAAATAAAGTAAAAAGTCTGTAACAAGACGACCTATGAGGAACAATATTCGATTGACCTTGAGATTTTAGGCAACCGCATTGCATAACGACTCAGGGGGGCTTGGCAAGAGATAATTTGGGCTGGAAGGGGGCTGAATAAAGTGTCAGAGAAATATTTTTTACCTTCTTTCAAACTTGAGAAGGTGATCACAAATTTTTATGAACAGGACAGAAAATTGGCCAGCAGCAAATGGCCCTGTTCGCTCAAAATACTCTCCGGATGGAACTGAACACCCTCGACAGGAAGTGTCTTATGGCGTAATCCCATGATTTCGTCAAACGAGCCATCGGCATGCTCGCTCCAGGCGGTGACCTCGAAGCAGTCGGGCAGCGTGTCGCGCTCCACCACCAGTGAGTGATAACGGGTCACCCGCAAGGGATCCATTAGACCGCAGAATACCCCTTCGCCGCGATGGCGAATCAGGGAGGTCTTGCCATGCATCACCTGACGCGCGCGAACCACGCGGGCACCAAACGCCTGCGCCAGCGACTGGTGGCCAAGGCAGACGCCAAGAATGGGTAGCTTGCCGGCGAAGTGGCTGATGGCATCGAGAGAGATCCCCGCCTCATTGGGTGTACAAGGACCGGGAGAGATCACCAGAAAACGGGGGGAGAGTTGCGCTATGGCATCAAGCGTCAGTTCATCATTGCGCTTGACCACAACCTCTTGTCCCAGGGCGCCGAAATATTGCACCAGATTCCAGGTAAAAGAGTCGTAGTTATCGATCAACAACAGCATGAGATAACCAACAGTGGAGAATTAACGATCGAGATAACGACCCAGTTCCATTTCCCGTTCACGCTGACACTCGGCCAGATAGATGGCTGCAGCGATGGCAGCAGTCTTGTGATGTTTATCGATGGCATTGGAGACCATCAATTGCAGGGTATTGAGGTTTTTCGCCTTGCGGAACTTGCGCAGCCAGTGACCTTTATCACTCAGCTCTTCAATCGAAATATTTGGTTGAACAGACATGCGTACTCTTGGGGATATAACCCGGGTTGAAATAAAGAATTAAACAAAATACAACGTGGGAAAATAAAGAAAGCCAGGCAAATACCCAGCTCTCTTCTACTACACCTTCCCAGTATGTCAGGCTCGAGGAACGAAGCCGACTACATCATATACGCTGGTCAGGGTTTTTTCAGCTCTTTCACGCGCCTTTTGTGCCCCTTCGGCAAGAATCGCAATCAGATGGGCCTCATCCTGACGCAACTCGTGGAAACGAGCCTGGATCGGTTCCAGCAGCGCAACCACGGCTTCGGCGGTCTCGGTCTTGAGGTGACCATACATCTTGCCTTCGAAGTGCTGCTCCAGCTCGGGGATGGAGCGGCCAGTCACGCCGGACATCAGGGTCAGCAGGTTGGAGACACCCGGTTTGTTTTCCGGGTCGAAACGCACCACCGCCGGCTCGTCGGAGTCAGTCACCGCACGCTTGATCTTCTTGACGATCTGCTTGGGATCTTCCAGCAGGCCGATGAAGTTGGCCTCGTTGTCATCCGACTTGGACATCTTCTTGGTCGGATCCTGCAGGCTCATCACCCGCGCCCCTTCGGTCGGAATGAAGGGCTCCGGCATGGTGAACACTTCACCATAGAGGTTGTTGAAACGGGTACAGATGTCGCGGGTCAGCTCCAGATGCTGCTTCTGGTCGTTGCCGACCGGCACCTGATTGGCCTGATAGAGCAGGATATCGGCTGCCATCAGCACCGGATAACCGAACAGGCCGACGTTGACGTTGTTCTCGAAACGGGCGGACTTGTCCTTGAACTGGGTCATGCGCGACAACTCACCCATCTGGGTATAGCAGTTGAGGATCCAGCCCAGCTCGGCGTGCTGCGGCACGTGAGACTGGATGAAGACAGTGCTCTTCTTGGGATCGATACCGACCGCTAGATAGAGGGCGGCTGCGTCCAGACAAGCCTTGCGCAGGGCAGCCGGGTCCTGACGAGTGGTGATGGCGTGCAGGTCGACGATGCAGTAGAGGCAGTCGAACTCATCCTGCATGTTGACCCACTGACGCAGGGCCCCCATGTAGTTGCCGATGGTCAGTTGACCGGAGGGTTGCGCCCCGCTCAATACGATTGGTTTAGTCATGAGAGTGTTAATCCTTGTTATTCAGCCAGCCCAGCTGCGCTATTAGACCAAAAGTGCATCGAGCTGAGCAAACTGCTCGAATACCCAGTCTGGATGGGAGTCGGCAATGGGGCGGCCATAGTTGTAACCGTAGGTCAGGCCCACCACCTTCATGCCGGCCGCCTTGGCCGCCAGCACGTCATTTTCGGAGTCGCCCACCATTAGAGTGCGAGCCGGGCTCACCCCCAACTCCTGGCAAGCGTGCAGCAATGGCTCCGGGCTCGGCTTCTTGACTGGCACGCAGTTGCCGCCAAGCCAAAGTTCGAAACAATCGCTGATGCCAAGGGCATCGAGGATGGGTGCCACGAAATCACTCGGCTTGTTGGTGACGATCGCCTGCTTGTAACCCAGGGTTTGCAGGCGACGCAGACTCTGTGCCACCCCTTCATACATCGCCAGCCCTTGCAGCAGGCAGGCGTTGTAGTGCTGGAAAAAGATCGGTCTGGCCTTGGCAAACAGCTCGGGGTCAGCCTCGCGATAGGCGAGCGCCCGCTGGATCAGCTTGTCGGCACCATTGCCGACCCAGGTACGGATCACAACTTCATCAGCCTGTGCCAGACCGAGGTCTGCCAGAGTCAGATTGACTGCCAGCGCCAGCTGGGCGGCACTGTCAATCAGGGTGCCGTCCAGATCGAACAGCACCAAATCAAATGCGCGCTCAGCGTGTGACATGAGCCAGCTCCGTACGCATCTTGTCGATCACCGCCTTGTAGTCAGGCTGGCTGAAAATGGCAGAGCCGGCGACAAACATGTCGGCGCCCGCTTCGGCGATCTCGCGGATGTTGTCGACCTTCACCCCACCATCGATCTCGAGGCGGATATCGCGGCCGCTCTCGTCGATCAGACGACGCACCTGACGCAGCTTGTCGAGGGTGCCGGGGATGAAACTCTGGCCACCGAAGCCCGGGTTGACCGACATCAGCAGGATCACATCCAGCTTGTCCATCACATATTCGAGGCAGGAGAGCGAGGTAGCAGGATTCAGCACCAGACCCGCCTGGCAGCCCATCTCCTTGATCAGGCCCAAAGAGCGGTCAACGTGATCGGACGCTTCCGGATGGAAGGTGATGAGGGAAGCACCGGCTTTGGCAAAATCGGGAATGATGCGATCCACCGGCTTGACCATCAGGTGCACGTCGATGGGGGCCTCGATACCGTAGTCACGCAGCGCCTGACAGACCATGGGGCCAATGGTCAGGTTGGGGACATAGTGGTTGTCCATCACGTCGAAGTGAACCACGTCGGCACCGGCAGCCAGTACCTTGGCTACATCGTCACCCAGACGGGCAAAATCGGCAGAGAGGATCGAGGGGGCAATCAGAAAGTCTTTCATCAGCATCATCCATTGGCAGCCAGGGAGAAAAAGCGGCGCAATTTTAACGTAAAAGGCGGGCGAAAACGACTCGAATGCGGGGTAAAGGGGGCAATCGCCTCCCCTCTCCCAGCCACCCGGGTTTTGGGGCATCGGCACGGGCGCGGACTCGCCCATAAAAAACGGCGCCCTTAGGCGCCGCATGGTCTGTTACGTCAGTGGCAGCAGTTCACTGTCGCTGGGATAGTAGCCCTGCTCAGGTTCGATTCCGGGGGGATAGAGCGCCAGCAACTCGGCCACCTTGTTGCGGGTGCCGCCATTGCGACTGATGGTGCGCTTGACCAGGATTTCGTCGAGGCGGGCACCGCGATAAAGCTCACGAGTCAGCTCGAGATCGTGGTTGCTGATCAGCACTGGCACCCCTTTGTGAGCGGCTGTGTGACGGGCCAGTCGCGCCAGGATCGCCTGATCATCCAGGGTAAAACCGCCGGAGGCATAGGTGGTGAAGCTCGCCGTAGTGGAGAGCGGCGCGTAGGGTGGATCACAATAGATAACCCAATCCTCTTCGGCACGCTTGATGGCATCGGCGTAGCTCTCGCAGATAAAGGTCGCCTTCTGCGCCTTTTCGGCAAAGGCCCACAGCTCTTTTTCCGGGAAATAGGGCTTCTTGTAAGAACCGAACGGCACGTTGAAGCCGCCCTTCTTGTTGTAGCGGCACAGTCCGTTGAAACCGTGACGGTTGAGAAACAGGAACAAGAGTGCCCGCTCGAAGGTGGTCTCGGTCTGATTGAACTGGGTACGCAGCCGGTAATAGGCCGCCTTGTGGTTGTGCTCTGCCACAAACAGCTTGCGCGCCTCGGCAATGAAACTGTCCGGCGTCAGCTTGAGGTGGTTGTACAGGCAGATCAGATCCGGATTGATGTCGTTGAGCACATACGCGTCGTAGTCGGTGTTGAGAAACACAGACCCGGCCCCGACGAAGGGCTCCAGCAACACACGCCCGGCCGGCAGGCGCTCGGCAATCTCTTCAACCAGGGAGTATTTTCCCCCGGCCCATTTTAAAAAAGCGCGTGTTTTTTTCATGGAAATCCGGTGTGTAAGAAGGCAAGGCCCAAAAAGGGGGACGATTCTACCCCCTTATCCGGTATCAAGGCTATTGCTTCAGCTCTTTTTGTACCTGTGCAAACGACTTGGGCCAGGGCTGACCTTTCAGCAAGGCTGGCGGAAGCTTGCGAATGGCACTCTTGGCCTGGGTCAGACCGGCATAATCCCCTTGCAGCACCACGTACCAGGGGCTGCCACGGAATTTGGTTTGATAGACCCATACCTTGCCCGCCAGACCATGCTCGGCGACAAATTGATCCACCGCCTTGGTGTTGCTCGCCCCCATCAGCTGAACGCTGTAGTGGTTGCGCGGCTTCTTGTTCAAGGTGGCGGCCGGTGTCAGGGCCACCTTGGGTGCTGGCGCGGCAACCGGCTCGTTGCTGGCGGTTTTGGTGGTGGCCGCAGGCGTTGCGGTTGTCGCCGGATTCAGTGCTTTGGAGGTACTGGCTGGCGCCGTGGTTGCGACCGCACCACTGGGGGCTGTGCCACTCGGGTTCTTGCCGGTCAGCTCGTCCACCACGTCAGTAGGCAGAGCGCCGCTCACCTTGGGTTCGGTCATCAGCTTTTGCACGACCTCGTCAGAGATCACCACCCGACGCCCTTCGTAATTGGTTGATTCGGTGGTCACAGTTTCGCTCTCCACCGATTTGGGCAGCACTTTCGCCTCCGGCTGCCAATCTTTCACAACCCCGTTTGGATTGCTGGCTGCATCGCTGTTTTGCGCGCCTTGTGCAGCGGAATCTGTATTCGAACCGCCAGCGGTGAGGGGATCGCCTCCCGCTACCGGGATCGGCAATGCCGTGTTTTGCGCTGGATCCTGCAGTGCCGGTTTGCTTTCATTGTCAAACAGCGCAGGCAGCAGGTAGCTCAGCGCCAGCAGGCCGCCAGCGACCAGCGCGATAGCGGTGGCAATCTTCTTGACGGGCAACTCCGCCTGACGCTTCTTGGGCCTTCTGTCGGTCATGATATCCTCCAGTAACTGCATGATGGTGGACGGATGTCCATTCGCCGTTTTCAGGATCTCCTCCACTTGCGGCTTGGGCAAGAGGGTCGCGGGGATCTTGAGCTCTTTGGCTTTTTCATACAAGAAGATGCGCTGCTCGGGCGGGCTCAGTGGCGGCACTTCCAGCTCAAGGGCTGGCATGGCACGCCCTTTGAGCTGCGGCCGTTGGGTACGACACCAGACGTCAGTGCCCGAGACAATAATGGCCAGCTGATGGGGCGCCGCCAGAGTATCGTTATGACGTATGATCGCCCACAACTCTCCCAGCAGTTCGGCTGGCAACTGGTCGGCCCGCTCTATCAGCAGCAACAGGGTGGCAGGTTTGCTCCCCTCCAGCATGCGAAAGAAGCTCTCCGCCAGGGCATCCTGTGGATTGAAGAGCGGGCGCGCCACCACCTGTGGCAGCAACAGCTGGCGTACATCCACCATCTTCATGGCAGGCGTACCAATCAGGCTTACCACCCGCACTTTTTCCGGCAACACGCCGAGCAGGGATTCGCACAGGGTACCGCGACCACAACCTGGTTTACCGGAGAGAAAAATGAAAGGGTGATTGAATTCAATCAGATGCAGCAGCCGGTCAACCAGCTGCCGCTGGGAAGGAAGTTTTAGTAGTTTATTCGTCACGACCAGACTCGATCACCGCCAGCAACTCGGCATCGGACACATCCCCCACCACCTGCGCATGGCCGATGCCAACCGGCAACACCAGACGCAGCTTGCCTTCCAGCACCTTCTTGTCACGGCGCATATGGCGAATAAAGGCGGCGAAATCCATCTCGGCAGGCGCATGAATGGGCAGATTGGCGGCCAGCAGCAGGGCGCGCACTCGCGCAACGTCCGCTTCGCTCATATCGCCACGTGCCTGCGCAGTCCAGGCAGCCAGCATGGTGCCGGCGGACACTGCTTCACCGTGCAGCCAGTTGCCATACCCCTGCTCGGCCTCGATGGCATGACCAAAGGTGTGGCCCAGGTTGAGCAGCGCACGGACGCCGTGCTCGGTCTCATCCTGACCGACCACATCGGCTTTGATCTCGCAGCAGCGTTTGATGGCGTAGGCCAGCGCGGCAGGTTCCAGCTGTTGCAGACGCACCATGTTCTGCTCCAGCCAACTGAAGAAATCAGCATCCCAAATGATGCCGTACTTGATCACCTCGGCCATCCCTGCGGCAAATTCGCGGGCTGGCAAGGTACTCAGACATTCGGTATCGATAACAACTTGTTTGGGCTGATAAAAAGCCCCAATCATGTTCTTGCCGAGGGGGTGGTTGACCGCGGTTTTACCGCCAACAGAGGAGTCAACCTGGGAGAGCAGAGTGGTCGGGATCTGGATAAAAGGAATGCCACGTTGATAGCTTGCTGCCGCAAAGCCCACCACATCCCCGATCACGCCGCCCCCCAGAGCGATCAGTGTCGTATCGCGCCCATGGTTGGTTTCAAGCAGAGCAGACATGATCTGCTCAAAGGTCGCCAGGTTCTTGTACGCCTCGCCGTCGGGCAGAACAAGGTGTTCCACCTGAAAATCCGCCAGCAGGGAAGTCACTTTCTCAAGATAGAGCGGGGCGACGACCGTATTGGTCACTATCATCACCCGCCTGCCCTTGATGCTTGCTGCCAGCACCTCGGGGTGCTGTAGCAAACCGGCAGCTATCTCGATGGGATAGCTGCGTTCACCCAGTTCGACCTTCAACCGTTCCATGGACGTCCTCTAGATTACATACCGATCAGCTTTACAATTTGATTGGCAACGATTTTTGCGCTCTGGTCATCGGTGTGCACAACAAAGTCGGCAACCTCTTCATACAGGGCATTGCGCTCTTGTGCCAGACGTTCCAGCACTTCGCGTGCCGGTTCTTCGGTCTGTAGCAGAGGGCGGCGTTTGTCTCGCTGTGTGCGCGCCAGCTGCTTTTCGATAGTGGTTTCGAGGTAGACCACGATGCCACGAGCAGACAACTTGTTGCGGGTTTCCCGGCTCTTGATGGCTCCACCACCGGTTGCCAGCACGATACCCTGCTGCTCAGACAATTCGCTGATCACCTTCTCTTCGCGAATACGGAAACCCTCTTCGCCTTCAACATCAAACACCCAGCCGATATCAGCACCACTGCGGCGCTCAATCTCATGATCTGAGTCGAAAAACTCCATATGCAGTTGTTCTGCCAGATGTCTACCTATGGTGCTCTTGCCCGCACCCATGGGACCTATCAGGAAAATATTGCGTTTCTCAGCCATGTTTTTTCGTTAGTAATTACAAACTGTACGACCCCGATAAATACTGGATCGGGGTACCTATGAACCTTATCTTGCGATGGATCAGGAGGGGGATTATCTCAATAGATATCGGGACTGGCAACCGCAGCCCTTACGCCCCAGCCTCATTGGGGCGTAAGGTTATATGTGTTTTACCTTCACATGTAAAGCCTTCAGAAGGCGTCGGTGACTATCTTGGGGGTCACGAAAATAAGCAGTTCACGCTTTTTGTTCTCGCTGGTGGTCTTGCGGAACAGGGCGCCCAATCCGGGGATATCACCCAGCAAGGGCACCTTGGTCACATCGCTTTTGATAGTCTGCTGATAGATGCCGCCCAGCACCAGTGTCTCGCCATTGTTAACCAGTACCTGCGTCGTGATGGACTGGGCGTTGATGGAGACTGCATCACCGGTACCGGTCGGTACGGTTTCGCCCTTGGTATCCTGGGTCACGGTCAGGTCGAGGATCACCCGGTTGTCAGGGGTGATCTGCGGCGTGACTTTCAAGCTCAGTACCGCCTTCTTGAAGGTGACCGAGGTTGCACCACTGGAAGAGGACTCCACATAGGGGATCTCGGTACCCTGTTCGATCAACGCCGGTTTCTGGTTCGCAGTGGTCACCCGCGGACTGGCGATAATCTCGGCCTTGCTCTCTTTTTCCAGCGCAGACAATTCAAGGTCAAGCAGGGTTCCATCGGCCAGACGGGCAACCTGGAATGCCAAGGTACCGGCAGCATTGGTCACCGGCAGATTGACGTTCATCCGATTATCGACCGAGGGTCTGGTAATCGTTGAACTACCGTCGTTATTACCGGACGAATCATTCCCTTCAATAGAGCCTGAAGTGCTGTTGCCGTGACCATCGTTCTTGGTCACTCCCCAACGTACCCCGAGCGCTTCATCGAAACCGTCATCGATGGTCACCATACGCGCTTCGATCACCACCTGCTTGACCGGGATATCCAGAATATCCAGCATCCGCTTGATACTGCTGATAACCTCAGCCGTATCCTTCACAACCAGCACGTTGGTCCGTTCATCCACACTCACCGCGCCACGTGGCGATAGCAACTTGGTACTCTCGGATGAGAGCAGAGCAGCCACTTCGGATGCTTTTGCATAGTTGATCTGCATATATTCGGTATATAACTGGGCCAAATCAGCCACCTGATTCCGGCTCTCCAGCTGCTGTTTCTCCCGTGCCGCAATCTCTTCAGCCGGAGCAACCAGCAGGATGTTGTTATCAAGCCGCTTATCCAGACCGCGCACTTTTAAAATGATGTCGAGCGCCTGCTCCCAGGGCACGCCATCCAGACGTAGTGTCAGATTGCCTGCCACAGAATCGGTAGTAACCAGATTGAGGTTGTTGAAGTCAGCGATAAGCTGCAACACGGTTCTAACCGGGATATCCTGGAAGTTCAATGAGATGGGCTTGCCCTGATACTGCTTTGAAGACGCAGATGCCGCCGTGCGTTTTTTCACTTCGATAATGAACAGTTTATCAGCCTGATCGTAACGGTAATCAAACTGGCCATTAACCGACAGCTCAAACAGGGTATCGTTGCCCTGCCGGGACACCTCAACCTGAGAGACCGGTGTCGCAAAATCCTGCACATTGATCAGATTAAGCAAACCATCAGGCACGCGAGTACCATGAAACTTGGCCAGCACAGTTTGACCGCGGCTGCTCACATCGACGGCAGCCGAGCTGTTGTCAAGTGTGACCAGAAACTCCCCCTGACCATCCTTGCCACGACGAAAATCCACCCCGGTCACCGAGTTGAAATAGGCTCCACTGCCACTGTTTTGATAGCTGCCGAGCAGTGGTTTGCTGGCAGCAGGCGTCGCAACAGGAGGGGTTACCGGTGCAACAGGCATTGACTTGGCAACAACCTGAGAATTGAGCAGTGCCGAAGGAGCTGGAGTGGCCACCATGGCTGTGTAAGCCGTTGCGGCTGGTGCAATCAGGGCGCTTTCGCCATTAATCAGAGCTGATGAGGTCCCTTCACCAAGGGAAACCAGCAATTTGTTACCCTGTTGCTGCACCTGATAGGGAGCCAGCTGATCGAGAGCAATCTTGATATCAAGGCCAGCTCCCTTCCCTTCCACCTTGATGTTGTCTACTCCCTGACGCTGAATAGGCAGCGGGTTCACCTTGAGTGCGCCCACAGCACCGGGGACATGCAGCAGGAGCTGGTTAGGTTGATAGGAGAGACGATCGGTAAAGCCACTCACAGGCTCGCTGAAGCTGAGCTCCAGTTGCAACTGGTCTGCCAGCAATGGATTAACTTTTATCTCTTGCAAGGTTGCCACTGCCCACGCCTGACCAAAGGCACTGGCGCAAAACAGCAAAGCCACTTTTGTTACACTGTCTATGGTTGTTCTCATTGCTGTTCGTCCCTGATTATTGTTTTTCTTGCATATTGGCCATCGCCAACTGGGTTTCTCTTGTTACCCAGCACCCCTTCCCGTCCGGAATGGTTTCCAGTAAATCCACTGCCGTAGGAGTAATCTTGATGACTCTACCCTGATCGAGCCCCATATACTGGTTGAGCCCGACCCGTATTGATTTTCCATCAGGTGTGCTGATCAGGGCCCACAACTGCCCGGCCTTTCCCAAGGAGCCGTGCATTGACAAGCTGGCGAGAGAGTAGTTTTCCAATACCTCTTTTTCTCTGTCCATCATAACCTGTGCGCAATCAGGCTTCACCTGGGCACTATTCGCGCGCCCGACACTTGCTTCTGGTTGCGGCATCATGAAGGGACTACGCAGATCGCGTTGTTGATAGTGCATGGGGGAAAACGGCTTCAACTGGGGTAAGGGTTCAATAGGTACAGGGGGTCTTGCCTTTGTTGCGGCAATATAGGAATCCATCTCCTCCTGACCACCACAGGCCGTCAGCAAGAGGGCAGGTAACAACCAGCAGATGCGTCTCATTGTTTCTGCTCCACTGTTTTACCGTTGTACTTGTAGGTTTTGGCCAGCATCGACATAGCAATCAGGTCTCCCTCATCCTTGCTCTGACTCAAGGTAAAGGAGTCGAGTATGACGATACGAGGCAGGGCTGCCATATCTGCCGTAAACTTGCCGATCTGATGATAATTACCTACTACCTCGATCCGCATGGGCAATTCGGTAGAAAACTCGTGCTTGACCTCCGGTTCCCAGTTGATGCGATTGAGTTTCAAGCCATTATCGGTGGCAATAAAACTGATATCGTCCAGCAAACCGGCGACCTCATGGGTATTGGGCAGCTGCTTGAGCTGGGTATCGACCAGTTGCTCGAGCTGGATCATTTGTGCCTTGTAGGCGCCCAAATTGGCTGCCAGCATCGCCTTGCTTTCAAACTGGCCTTTCAGCTCCGTCTCTCTGGCGCTCTCTTTGGTCAGATTGCCTAAGGAATTGGCAATCACGTAGTAATAAATAGCGCCACCAGTCAACACACAGCACAGCAGGATAAAGACAGCTTTCGCCCATTTTGGCCAGCTCGCGATGTCATTCAGATCAAGCTCGTTGAGTTGCTGAAGGTTCATTTGCTCTCCTTGGCCATATCCCCGGCAGCAGCGGTATTATTGGCAATCAGGAACATCATCGAGAATTGACTCAACGATACCGGCGCGACCTCCGCTGCAAAAATGGTGCTTATTTTCGACTGTCCCAGCCAGCCGGAACCATCGATTCGACGCATCATGCTGGCCACTCGACCATAAGCTTCTGTCTTGCCGTTGACATCGATAATATTGTTCTGCAACGAGAGGGTATTGAGGTAAACCCCATTCGGTACCAGAGAGGGCAGCTGGTTGAAAAGACGAACGGGCACATTTCGACGCATTTGGAGATGTTCGATGAGTTGCATCCGATCGATCAGCTCCTTGCGACGTTCTTTAAGCAGGCGGATTTCTCCCAGTTGTGCATCCAGGATGGTCATCTCCTGAACCAGACGCTGATTACGCTGCTGCTGGGCGGCAATCTGACGCTCGACCAGCCAGTTGGCAAAGAGGCTCAGTGCGACAGTGACCAACACGAAAAGCCCGAGCAGGGCACCGAACTGTTTCTTTTGCCGCTGAGCACGAGCCTCGCGCCAGGGGAGAAGGTTTATATTTGACATGGTGTAAAACTCCTCAGAGCCAACCCGAATGCCGTCATATATTTAGCGCCATGTACCAGATCAACCTCTCCTTTCGGTTTGCCAAACAGGGCGAACAAATCCGGATGAAACACCTCGCAGTTGGCTTCCTCTTTTACCTGTACCAACAAGCCAGGCAGCAAGCTGCCTCCCCCGGTCAACACCAGTTTGGCTATATCGCGATAACCTGACGAGCTACAAAACAGCTGGATATTGCGCCGCACCTGTTGCAACAGCGAGTTGATATGTGGCATCAACACGTCCAACTCATGGTCAACAGGCAAGGTGCCTTTGGTCTTGGCTTGCTCAGCTTCATCGAGGGTCATGCCATAAAAAGAGGAGAGCGCCTGGCTATATTGATCACCGCCGAAATTCTGCAAGCGCGAGTAGATCACCTCTCCCTTGACCAAGGCTGCGAAGGTCATGGCACTGGCGCCAATGTCGATCACCCCGATCGGTCGCTCACTCTCCTGCAACTCGGGCAAACAGGCCACAACGGCCCGCCCCAAGGCATGGGCTCCCACATCCACTACCTTGACGGCAATGCCAGCCTCAGCGAGAGCGCTGACCCGGCCATTGACGCTCTCAGTACGGGCTGCGCTCAGCAGGACATCCTGACGATCTTCACTGGCGCTGGTGTCCAGCACCTCAAAATCGAGGCTGACTTCATCGAGGGGAAAGGGAATGATCTGTTCGGCCTCCAGCTGCACCTGACTCTCCAGCTCCTTGTCACCAAGGCGAGCATCAATCTGGATGACCTTGGTGATCACGTTGGAGCCGGTCACCGCTGTCGCGGCATAATCGCTGTGGCCAGAGATAAGGCGCTTGAGGGTTTTCAAAGATGGGCTGACCCGCTCGATATCCTGTAGCTGGTAATCAACCAGCGTACCTTTCGGGGTGGCGACCTCGGCAACAGATTCAATATGCAGCTTGCCGGGACGACCAGTGAGGGTAACGGCCTTGATGGTCTGGCTACCGAAATCAATGCCCACCAGGGGGAGGAGGGATCCCTTATTAAATAGCCCAAACATATACACATCCATGCGTTATTGGGTTTTATACCTGAATTGAGTGTAGGACACTCTAATCAGATGAGAGCTTGCTCCATCCTAAATGCTCTAACTATCAATGTCATAAAGTTTATACCGAAAAGTGACCCACCTCGCTTTCTTGAGATAAAGGGAGGCACCTTGGTTATTGCTCACTGTAGTGCTAACCTCTCGCATCCTGTCGATGGGTGACTTGCCACAGGAAAACCTCGAATTCCAGATGGCAAAAGGGCTATACTCTGCGCCCGTTGGCTAAATTTAAGACGATTGGTAGTTCTTCCATGCTGAAATGGCTCGTTCGCCTGTTTATTGTCATGATGCTGGGTGCTGTGCTGGGTGTTGCCAGCCTCATCGGTATCTACTTCTATATCAAACCCCAACTGCCCGATGTCACCGCACTGCGTGATGTCAAACTGGCAACCCCGATGAGGGTCTACAGCCGAGATGGGGAATTGATCGCCCAATATGGTGAAATCCGTCGCATTCCGTTGCGCTTGGATGAAATCCCCCAACCAATGATCGATGCCGTACTGGCAACCGAAGATGCCCGCTTCTACGAGCACCCCGGCATTGACCCCATCGGCATCATTCGCGCCGCCTCCGTCTGGGCCGTATCAGGTCATGCCCGTCAGGGTGCCAGCACCATTACCCAGCAGGTTGCACGCAACTTCTTCCTGAGCAATGAGAAAACCATCATCCGCAAGATAAAGGAGGTCTTCCTGGCCTGGCGGATCGAGCAGAATCTCTCAAAAGACGAGATCCTCGAACTGTACCTCAACAAGATCCCTCTCGGTTATCGCTCCTTCGGGATCGGTGCTGCGGCTCAGGTTTATTTTGGTAAAGAGGTCAAGGATCTGGGGCTGGACGAGATCGCCATCATTGCCGGTCTGCCCAAAGCCCCCTCCATGCTCAACCCCATCCGATCCCCCGAGCGCGCCTTTGCGCGCCGCAACGTTGTGCTTGGTCGGATGCTGGAGACCGGCAAGATCACCCAGGCCCAGTTTGACGAAGCGTCCAAAATGCCGATCAAGGCCCGTTTTCACGGCGCCGAAGTGACCCTGCACGCTCCCTATCTGGGTGAAATGGTACGCCAGAAGATGGTAGAGCAGTTTGGTGAAGATGCCTACACCATGGGCCTGCACGTCTACACTACCGTCTCTGCCGAACGCCAAAGGGCCGCCAGACAGGCTCTGCTGGATGGCGTCTTTGCCTACGATATGCGTCACGGCTATCGTGGCCCGACGGCCCAGTTGTGGAAGGCAGGCGAAACAGCTTGGGATTACGAGCAGATCGTGGCCCACCTTGGCAAGCAACCCACTTATGATCCGCTGATGGCGGCCGTAGTTACCAAGCTCGGTGACCGTAGCGCCACACTGGTACTTAAAAATGGCAAGGAAGCAGAGCTGGGCTGGAACGGCATTAAATGGGCTCGCTCCTTTATTACCGACGACCGCCAAAGCTATGCCCCGAAATCGGCACGCGATGTACTGAAAGTCGGCGCCCAGATCTGGGTGCGGGAAGAGGGCGAAGAGTTGCTGCTGGCCCAAATCCCGGACGTCAACGCCGCGCTGGTTGCCATGAACCCGAAAAATGGCGCGCTGGAAGCAGTAGTTGGCGGCTTCAGCTTCGAACTATCCAAATTCAACCGGGTCGATCAGGCGCGTCGCCAGATCGGTTCAAATATCAAGCCTTTCCTCTATGCGACCGCGCTGGAGCACGGCTATACCCTGGCGTCGCTCATCAACGATGCGCCAATCAACCAGTGGGATCCGTCAAAAGGGCCCATGTGGCAGCCCAAGAACTCCCCGGCCGTTTATGATGGCCCCACCCCGCTGCGTCTGGGTTTGGCCAAGTCCAAGAACGTGATGTCGGTTCGACTGATGCGCGCCATCGGTCTGGATACCTATATCGACGGTCTGACACGCTTTGGCTTCCCCCGCGACTTCATCTCGCCCCATGAGTCACTGGCGCTGGGCGCAGCCGAATTTACCCCCCTCGAGGTGGTGCGTGGTTACTCGGTACTGGCCAACGGTGGCTTCCTGGTGACCCCATACTTCATCGACAAAGTCACCGACAGCCTGGAGAACACCCTCTATCAGGCCAATCCTGCCATTGCCTGCAACAATTGCGAACAGCAGACGGCGTCCGAGCAGAGCACACTGCCGGAGCCAACTGTTGATGGCGCAGCACAAGATGGCACGCAGACCCCTCTCGCGCCAACCATCGCCCCGCATACCATCAGTGCCCAGAGCGCGTTCCTGATCACCGACACCTTGAGCACAGCCATCTGGGGTGGCAACGGCTGGCGTGGTACCGGCTGGCGTGCAGCCCGTGACCTGAAACGTCACGATATCTCCGGCAAAACCGGTACCACCAACGAATCGCGGGATGCCTGGTTCTCCGGCTATACCCCGGACATCGTAGCTACTTCCTGGATCGGTTTTGACAACCACCAGCGTGGCCTTGGCCGTGCCGAGTTTGGTGGTGGCGCTGCACAGCCTATCTGGATCGACTTCATGAAAGTCGCCCTCAAAAAGCAGCCGGAGCACAAGATGCCGGTTCCCGAAGGGATCATGACGGTGAAGATTGACAGCGAAACCGGACTGCTGGCGACCAGTGGCGGAACCGACGAATACTTCAAGGAAGGGACCGAGCCGACCCGTTACGCCGCGCCCAGTTCGGACGGCAATCAGGTCTACGGTGGCGACAACCCCGATGTGGAAGGGCCTGTCTCTACCGACGATATCTTCTAAGCTGCTCTCGCGGCAGCAACAAAACCGGCAGCCTTGGCTGCCGGTTTTTTTATTGGGCCAACTGCTTGCTCATCAGCGTGGAGATCGAGGCGGCCAGCTCGTTGAAACAGGGGCGACGTACCGAGTAGTGGCGATAGAGCAGCGAGATGGTACGACCCGGCACAGGGTCAACCACAGGACGATAGCTCACCCCTCCCTCATCATGATCGGCGGGTACGGCCAGCTTTGGCACCAGGGTCATGCCGCTACCGGCGGCCACCATGTTGCGCAGCGTCTCGAGACTAGTCCCCTTGAAGCGTTGATCCTCACCTATCCCGCCAGCGAAACAGAAGCCCATCGCCTGATCCCGCAAACAGTGGCCATCGGCCAGCATCAGCAATTTCTTGCCCTTGAGATTGCCGAGTGGCACTTGTCTGGCCTGTGCTTCGGGGTGATGGCAAGGCACCGCCAACCACATCGGCTCATGATAGAGCTGGATTGAACCAAACCCCTCCATCCCAGGCATCTCGGCCAGAATGACGCAATCCAGCTCCCCCTCTTCCAGCCGTTTGAGCAGGGTTTGGGTCTGCTCCTCATAGAGATAGAACTCCAGCTGGGGAAAACGCTCACGCAGGGTCTGGATAATGCGGGGCAACAGGTAGGGGCCCACGGTCGGAATAAAACCGATATGGATCTCCCCGGACATCGGCTCGGAGAAGTGCTGACCGATGCTCTTGAGCTCGCGCACCTCCTTGAGCACCCGACGCGCCTGATGGGCCATGGCATCGCCAGCCGGAGTAAACAGCACCTTGCGCGAGGTACGTTCGATCAGAATGACCCCGAGTTCATCTTCCAGCTTGCGCAGCTGGCCGCTCAGGGTGGGTTGACTGACAAAGCAGCGTTCAGCGGCTTTGCGAAAATGTTTTTCCTCATCCAGCGCCACCAGATATTCGAGATCGCGAAGATTCATACAGCAAGAGTCCTGCCTGGAAAATGGGCCATCAGCATGCACAATATCGTCCGGCGGGACAAGTCATCCACTTGCAGTGAGCCTCTCTGGCTGCCCCTCCAAAACAGAAAAGCCCGATCACCTCGCGGTAATCGGGCTGTTTGACTCGACAAGGGATTACACCCTGAAACGGCGCACCATATCCTGCAGTTGGGTAGCCAGGTGGTTCAACTCGTTGCATGCCTGAGCCATCTGGGTGGCACCGGCGGCCACCTCTTCGGAAGCGTGGCTGATATTGACCACGTTACGGTTGAGCTCCTCGCTCACCGCGCCCTGCTCTTCGGTGGCCGTTGCAATCTGGATGTTCATGTGGGAGATGCTGCTGACCGAGCCACTGATCTGGGAGATAGACTCGCCCGCTTCCCGCGCGGTAGCTACCGTGGTGTTCATCAGCTCCTGACTCTGTTGCATGGTACTGCCCGCCTGTTCGGCACGCTGCTGCAACTCGGCAATGATGGTATTGATCTGGGAGGTGGAGTCCTGGGTTCGTTTGGCCAGAGTACGCACCTCATCAGCCACCACCGCAAAACCCCGTCCCTGCTCACCGGCCCGGGCCGCTTCAATCGCCGCGTTCAATGCCAGCAGGTTGGTCTGTTCGGCAATGCCGCGGATCACCTCCAGCACCATGCCGATATTGCGGCTATCATCGCCCAGTTGGCGGATCACCACTGCAGTGCTCTCGATGGCCCCCGCCACCCGCTCGATGCGCAAAATAGAGTCATTAACAGTCTTGGCCCCAATCTCTGCTGTTTCGCTGGCCGAGGTGGCGGCACTGGCGGCATCGCTGGTGTTGCGAGAAACCTCCTGAACCGTAGCCTGCATCTCGTTCATCGCGGTTGCCAGCTGATTAAGTTCATGCTGCTGGGCACTCATGTTGGCCGCTGACTGCCTTGCTACCGAGCTCATCTCTTCGGTGGCCGAACTCAGTTGCACCACTGAGCCCGAGACTTCACTGACCAGGGTACGCAAATTGGTCTGCATCTCGCCAAACCCTTTGGCAAGAGTCCCCAGTTCATCATTGTTGAACTGTTGCATATCGATGCGGGAGGTAAGATCACCGGAGGAGACACGGCGGGTCTGCTCCAGCAGGGCCATCACCGGATTGCGGATCTGGGCGGTCAACAGCCAGGCAATCACCACCACAAAAGCCAGCGTCACCAGGCTGACAATAATGCTCATGGTTCTGGCATTGCTATACATGGCCGCAATGTCTTTCACCATCTCATCGGCAATCTCGTTATTGATCTCCCGCAAACGATAAGACTTGGCACCAACCTCTTCCAATGCGGCACGAGTCTCGTTTTTGCGCAGACTTCTGACTTTATCCAGATCGCCAGCAGCAAAGGCATTTAACAGCTGGTCATGTACCGAAAAATACTTGGCCCCCGCCGCAACCACCTGCTCATAAACCTGCTTCTCTTCACCAGTAGTGAAAGGTAAAGCACCATATTTTTGGGCTGCTTGCTCAAATTCCTGCTTGGCCTTATTGAAGGTCAGGGTGCGATCGCTTACCTCTTGCTCATCCTTGTTCAGGCCACCGATGACCTGGGCCAACTCTGAACGACGCGCATCCAGCACGGCAACATGCATCTGGCTCGCCAGACGAGTAGAAGGCAGTAAATTACCCGTGATGGTTTCGGTATCACCATAGAGCTTTGCCAGCTGGCTGATTGAAAACCAGGCCAAGCCCAGTACCAACAAGGCCAGGATGGCAAATCCGGCACTCAGTTTCTGGCCGATGGACATGTTTTTGAACATATAAGGGCTTCCTTGAAATGAGTCTTCACTCCCGCAACATCCACCGGGAATGGTCATATAGAGCATAGCCTGCACCCGGAAAACAGAAGGATTTCATACCGTTTCTGTGATTGTTTGCCTATCGGCCCTGGACACCTTTCCTGAAGCGGTCTCGTGTTCAAATAACAGCCATCATGTCATTAGAGCCAGCAGATGCGTGCTCAGAGCATCCGGCTCCCCCAGAAAATCGGCAACCCGTACAGGCGTGACCCGCCCCTTGTGCATCAGCCCAAGGGTGGGATAACCCTGACCACCCAGCCGTTTCATCCAGCCCTGGCTATCTGCCAGATGTTGCAGCAATGGGGCCTGCAGATAGGCTTGCTGGAACGCGTCTTCACTGACCCCCTGCTCTGCCGCCAGCGTGGCGAGAAATGCCGGCTCACCAATCCAGATCCCGTCCCGATAGTGGGATTGCTGGATCCGGTGCAACATGGCCAACCCATCCCCCCCCAAGGCCGTGACGGCCAAAACCGCACGGATCGGCGGCTCGGAGTCCAGCAGACACCCTTCGCGCAGCAGCAGTTCGTTAAAGTAGCGCTCGCCAAAATGCTGGCCGGTCAGCGCCTCGATCCGCTGATCATGGGGGCGCACATAATCAAGCAATGCCTCGCCCATAGGCTGACGGCGACTACCCAGCCAGAGACCGCCCGCATGCAGCTCGATCTTGAGCCCAGCAATGGTGGCTGCCGCCTGCAACAGGGGGGCGGCACCGTAGCACCAGCCACAGAGCGGGTCATAGACATAATGGAGGGTGGTTTGTTGTTCGCTCATCTTCATTCTCACTTCAATCTCGGATAAAAAACCGGGCCCTTAGGCCCGGTAAAAACACAGGGAAAGCAGGCTCAGTGGCTTACCACTTCATCTCGCCGGTATTGACCTTGGCACCGATGGCCAGACCATCGTCAACCGGCAGTGCCGGATAGGCTTTCTTCAGAGCCTCAATCAGCTCACCGGAGTTTTTCGCCTTGGCCAGCTCCTGTTCGAAACGCTCTACATAGTCACGGGTAAAGGTCACAGCAGCAGTACCTTTGGGAGCAGTGCCCAGGAAGTGGCCCGGTACCACACGCTCGGGTTTCAGGGCCAGCAGGTTATCCAGCGCCTTGACCCAGTTGCTGCGAGCCGCTTTGGTCTGGCTGTCGGCCATCCAGACATGCACCCCGTGGTAGACCGGCACACCACCAAAAGCAGTCTTGATGGAAGGGGCCCAGAGGTAGGCATTCGGGGTATTCATCTCTTTGATTTCAATCTTCTCGCCATCCAGCGTCAGGTGGCTGGCGGTCATCACTTGCGGCACGGTCAGGCTCTTCGGTGCACCCTTGCCGAGGATCGGGCTCCAGTAGCTCAGCTTGGCATCCTTGGTCTTGTTGATATGGTCAACCACATGCTGGTCGGCCAGCACTTTGACATCCGGGAACGCCGCCATGACCGGCTCCAGACCGAAGTAGAAGTCGGGGTCACCGGCACTGATATAGACAGTGGTCAGCTTCTTGCCGCTCTTCTTGATCATGTCGACCAGCGCCTGACCATTTTGTACGTCGAACTGGGCATCGATCAGGATGGCCTCTTTGTCACCGGTCACCAGTGAGGAGGAGACCGGGAAGATCGCCTTCTCGCCAGGGTTATAGACGGTCACGCTCAGGGGGGCGGCCAGTGCGGCGCCACTCAGCAGGGTGGTCGCAAGAGTCAGGTTGCGGATCAGGGTGTTGTTCATCATCTATTCCTCATTAAGTATTCGGGGGTTCATTTGATGGACAGAGTGTATTGGATCACATAAGGTGCAAATACAGCATAAAAAGCACATCACTGTTGCACATATCGAACATATAGAGAGCCATACATGGATCGACTGACCGCATTGCGGGTCTTCGTCAGCGTAGTCGAACAGGGGAGCCTGAGCGGCGCCGGAGAGAAACTGGATATGTCGCGCGCCATGGTGTCACGCTATCTGGCCGAGCTGGAGAGCTGGATGGGCGCTCGCCTGCTGCACCGCACCACCCGTCGTCTGAGCCTGACCGGGCCGGGAGAGGAAGCGCTGAACCGGGCCCGCGCCATGCTGGCGCTCGGCGAAGAGATGGAGCAGATCGCGGTGAAGGGAGATGATGCCCCCAAGGGACAACTGCGGATCACCAGCAGCTACTCCCTGTCAGAAGCGCTGCTGGTCGGGGCTGCCAACGACTATCTGGCGCAATACCCGTGGACGGCCATCGACATTCTGCTGCTCGACAGAACCGTCAATCTGGTAGAGGAGCGGATCGATCTGGCGGTGCGCATCACCAACGACCTCGACCCCAATCTGGTGGCGCGCCGTCTCGGCACCTGCCACTCGGTAGTCTGTGCCAGCCCGGCCTATCTGGCCCGTCATCCGATGCCACACAAGGTGCAGGATTTGGCGCTGCACAACTGCCTCACCTACACCTACTTCGGCAAGAGCCTGTGGGAGTTCAATGGACCGGGCGGTCCCGAGTCAGTGCCGGTCAGCGGTAACCTGAGCGCCAATATCTCCAACCTGCTGCTGGAAGCAACGCTGGAAGGCGCAGGGATCAGCCTGCAGCCACGCTACTCGGCCCAACCTTATCTGGAGCGCGGAGAACTGGTCCCCCTGCTGACCGACTGGCAGCCCAAGCGCCTCGGGGTCTACGGGGTGTATGCCACCCGCAAACAGATGTCGCCACTGCTGCGCAGCTTCCTCGATTTTCTGCTAGCCCGCATGGCGGCGGATCCCATCTGGCAGGAGTAAGCACACCTCAAACCCGACCATGAAGAAGGGGCCGCTGCGGGCCCCTTCTTCATTCCGATCCCTTGATCAGGCTTCAAATCCGAATGGTTCTGAGTGAGGCGCTTCCTGCTGCGCACTCTCGTCCAGGAAAATATCCCGATAAGCCACATAGATGGAGTAGTTGAGCGCCGGGATCACCACCAGCAGACCTACCAGCAACAACATAGCGCCAAACAGCAACAACATAGCTGAGAGCAGTCCCCACCAGAAGAAGGGCCACATATTGCGCCAGCAGCCGAAGAAGCTCAGACGCACCGCCTGGATGATGCCGATATCGTGGTGGTAGATCAGCGCAGGAGCAAAGGTGACCCCCATCAGCACGGGAATGATGAGCAGCATCCCCACCAGCAACACCAGCAGCAGTTGTTGCAACTGGCTGGCAGAGACCACCATGCTCTCGGGATCCTGCGTCAGCAGCGGGAGCAGCCCCCACATGGAGAGCAGACCAAGACAGACGAGGCCAACCAGGCTGAACAGCAGCAACACCAGCAGACCGCCTAGCATCAGCGGGGTCAGCTTGTGGCGAAAACCGGCGAAGAGATCGGCAAACTGCAGCGGCTCACCCCGATAACCCCGAGCGGCGACCGCCACCCAACCCGCGCCCCACACCATGTAGAGCAGTTGGGAGATAAGGCCACCCGCCGGCAGTTGCTCCAGCAGCATGCCCACCATAAACCAGACCAGCACCATGGCCACGCTGATCCCCATCCCCTTGTTGAAGATATCGAACCCGCTGCGAACCCAGAGCCAGCCACGACCTGTCGTGTACCGGGCCGGCGTGGTGCGCAAAGGGGGTAATCCGTTCATATCGTCTCCTCGGAGTGTCGGTGGCATCAGTGCCGGAAGCCGATTCTAGAGCCAGGGCGGGGGCGACTCAATGGCGAAGCAACCCGAGCACGACATAAAACCTGACGCAGCTATGCACAAAAGGGGCATCAGCCACGCACCGCCACTGGCTGCCCCGACCATAACGAGGCACAATCTGCCCCCTTCCCTAGCCGCGCCTGTCGTGGCCTACGTGTCGTGATCACCCTTTAGTGATCGACGAATGCCGGACAGGGGGTTGTCATCCCGCCATCCCGGGCGTTTTAACATCGAGTGGTATCGTCATGAGAGTTGTTTGTTGTCTGTTGTTGTTACTGACCAGCCAGTCAGCCCTGGCCGAGGGTTTTATCAGTCGCCTGCTCAACCATCCGGTGCCGGGTGGCGTTGCGGTGATCCCTCTTGGCGCGTCACCCACTGCCCCCACGGCCCGCTATCATGACAAACCCGTGCTGGTGGTGCGCGAAGACAACCAGTGGATCGCCATCGTCGGCATCTCTCTCAAAAACCCGCCCGGTGCCCAGCAACTGAGCACAGGTGATGGCCGTACTCTCGGCTTCACCGTGACCCCCAAGCACTACCGCGAGCAGCACATCAAGCTCAAGAACAGCCGTCAGGTCAATCCGCTCGCCGAGGATATGACCCGTATCAACCGCGAGCTGGCGGAGCAGAGCCGGGCTTACCAGACCTTCAGCCCCAACCAGCCGAGCAACCTGCTGTTCGACAAGCCGGTCAACGGCCCCCTCTCCAGCCCGTTTGGCCTGCGTCGTTTCTTCAATGGCGAGGAGCGCAACCCCCACTCCGGCCTCGACTTCGCCGTGGGCGCCGGCACCCCGATCAAGTCCCCCGCCGCAGGCAAGGTGATCCTGATCGGCAACTACTTCTTCAATGGCAATACCGTCTTTGTCGACCACGGTCAGGGGCTCATCAGCATGTTCTGCCACATGTCGAAGATCGATGTGAAGCTCGGCCAGAGCCTGCCGCGTGGCGGCATCGTCGGGCGAGTCGGTTCGACCGGCCGCGCTACCGGCCCCCATATGCACTGGAACGTCAGCCTCAACGACACCCGGGTCGATCCCGCCATCTTTATCGGCGCCTTCAAGCCCTGAATCGGCAGAGCCCGTTAACAAAACATCCTCTAACAAAACAGGCAGCCCATGGCTGCCTCTCTACTATCTGCACGTCGTACCTGACTGCCTATCCGGCCTGCGTGTGAGCACCGGATTCCCGATGCATCGCTCGCCACATGACCAGCACCAGCAACAAGCTGCAGCTAGGCAACGCCAGCCATACCCCGGGCACGCCCCACAGGGTCGAGAATCCCCACAAGAAACCGCCGATCAGCACCAGCTTGCCACCGGTGAGCAGGGAGGCGATGCGGGCCCGATTGATGGCCTGGAAATAGGTGGCCCCCACCAGCAACAAGCCCTCCATCGGCAGCCCCCAGAAGTAGAGCCAGATCCCGAGGCTCGCCACCGGCAGCAAGGTAGCGTTGTCCCCGGCAAACAGATAGACCGCCGCCTCCGGCCACAGATATAGCGGGAACATGGCGCACAGGGCGATCCCCAACGTCACTCCGAGTGCCAGATTGCGGATCCGCAGCACCCGCCGCCAGTGACCGGCGCCCGCGTTAAAGCTGGCGATGGGCTGGATACCCATGGCGATCCCCTCGAACACCAGATAGAAGAAGGCCTCGGTGTAACTGATCACCCCGTAGGCCGCCACATGCAGCGAAGTGCCAACCGCCAGCAACGCCTTGTTGTGCAGCGCCAGCACTACCGAGAGATAGAGGTACATTAGAAAACTGGAGACCCCGAGGCGCACCGTCTCGCCCATCAGCCGAAGCTCGGGGCGCAAGGTGTCCCAGCTTATCCGCAGTTGGCTGCGCGGTGTGAAGAAGTGCCACAGGCAGGCGAGGCCCGTCACCGCCTGAGAGAGCATGGTGGCCGTCGCCACCCCGGCCAGTCCAAACGGAAACACCACCATCAGCAGATAGTCGAGCAGCACGTTGAGCAGGCCCCCGACTACCATGATGAGGGTGACAAAGCCAGGGCGGCCATCGTTGCGCAGCAGCGAGCTGAACGCCATCGACAGCACCGCAAAGACGCCCAGCCAGGCGTAGGCCTGCAGGTAGGAGAGCCCGGCGGTGAAGATCTCCCCCTCCGCCCCCATCCAGGCCAGCATGGGCTCGCCATAGCGGATCCCGATAAAACTGAGCAGTGCCGAGGCCAGCAACACCATCACCAGCGCATTGCCGACGATGTGGCGGGCTTTGGCCGGGTTGCCCTGCCCCAGATAGAAGGAGACCAGCGACGAGGCCCCCATGCCGATCAGCGCCCCCACCGCATAGAGCACGGCGCAGATGGGATAAGCCAGCATCAGACCGGCCATGCCATCCTGACCCAGCACATGGCCAACGAAGATGCCATCGATGGTGACATAGATGCCGGTGATCAGCATGGCCGCCACGGTCGGGGTTACGTAACGCCAGAAAAGGCGAGATAGCGGGGCTGTGCCCAGATCAACAGCTGACATATTCGACTCGGTGGAGAGAAAGCGGCCAGGATCATAGCGAAACGGCAGCACGACTTCCTGTTATTTGTGTTATGAATCATTAATATAGACTGCTTTACCCGCCTCCCTGCCCTGTTTTAGGCTAGGGCCACCTCTTCTGAACGGAAACGAGCCTCATGTTGCAACGCCTGCTCACCTTCTTGCTGCTCTCCCTTCTCTTGTTGCCGCCAACCGTGCGCGCCGACGATGCCATTGCCCAGGCCGAATCCCTGTTGCAGAGCGTGCCCAAGAGCGATACCCCGGAAAACCAGAAGCTGCGGGAGAGCTACCAGCAGGCGCTGCAATTTGCCAGAGAGGCCGAGCGTTACCGAGAGCAGAGCAAAGCCTATCAGCAGATCCTTATCGATTACCCCAAGGAGTCGGCACGGCTCAAGGAGAGCCTGCACAACTATCAGCCCGCCGCTCGCCCGCCGCTGGCGAGCCTCAAGGAGGAGGCGCTGCGCCAGGCCATAGGCCTGAGCAGCAATCGCCAGCTCAACCTGCGCAAGGAGCGGCAGGGGGTGATGGATAGCCTCAACCAGCTAGAGAGTACCGGGCAGGAGTATCACCTGCGGGTGGATGATCTGCGCAAACAGCTGCAACTGACCCGCAGCCAGCTGGAGCGACTGAGCTTCAGCAGCGAATCGGATCGCCAGCAGGAGGCACAGCTGCTGCTGACCAGAATGAAAGAGCAGAGCCTCTCCGACCGGATCCAGATGCTGGAGCTGGAGCAGCTCTCTGCCCAGCAGCGCAACGATCTCGGCAAGCTGAAACTGCAGGAGCTCAATCTGGCCATCGCCGACGAGGATGAGTGGCAAGCCAGCCTGCTGACCCAGCAGAACCTGCTGCGGCGGGAGAAGACCGAGCAGGCGCTGGAGGAGAGCGAACGGCTGCGCAAGCAGCTCACCACCGACATGCCGCTGCTGCTGGAGCAGCAACAGCAGAATCAGGCGCTCTCCATCCAGCTCGGCACACTGGAAGATCAGATTGAGCGGGTGCAGGACGAGCAGCGCAGCGTCGACAAGAATTTGTTTGAACTGAATGAGCTGGTCAACTCGGTACGCGAACAGCTGGAGTGGCTGCAGATCAGTAATGCCTACGGCGAGAACCTGCGCAGCAAACTCTCCGATCTTCCTCCCCAGTTCCCCCTCGACAAGCTGGAGTCCGCCATCGTCAGCGCCCGCATGGCCAAGTACCAGTACGAGAGCGAGCAGGATGGGCTCAAGGATACCCGCCAGCTGCGCGACAAGCTGATGGCCGAAGAGGAGGTGACGCTGGATCGGCCGCAGCAAGCTGTGCTCGACAACCTGCTCAAGGCCCGGCGCCAGCTGCTGACCCGGCTCAACGACGCCTCCGATACCCTCATTCAGGAGCAGACCCGTCTCAAGCTGCTCTACAGCCGCCAGAACAGCAAGATCGACGAGATCCGCGAAATAAGCGCCAGCCACCTGTTCTGGATGCCGGATGTGCGCCCCTTTACCCCACAGGTGATGCTCGGTATTCCTGCCGCGCTGACCCTGGCCTTCAACCCGGACAACTGGTTGCAACTGCCCTACGCCATCGCCGAAAACAGCCCGCTGAGCCTCACGCTGGCCGGTATTGGGCTGCTGGTGCTGGCCTGGAGCTGGTTCAAGCTGGCCCGTCATCTGAACCTCTATTGTGACCATATTGCGCCGCGGATCGGCAAGGTAACTCAGGACAAATTCAGCCTCACCAGCCGCTTGCTGCTGCGCTCCCTGCTTGCCGCCCTCCCCTTGCCCGCCATGGTGCTGATGGTGCGCGGCCTGCTCGAAGGGGCCTGGCAATACCCGTTTGCGGTGGCGGTAGCACGCGGCCTTGGCGAGATCTGGTTTCTGCTGCTGGCACTGGTGATGGCCCGCCACCTGACGCTGGAGCGGGGGATTTTGATCCACCACTTCCGCTGGCCCCGGGAACAGGTGCAAAAGGTGTGGGGGCAGTTTCGCACCCTGCTGCTGGTGCTGATCCCGAGTTTCTTCGTGCAGGGGATGGCCAACAGCTATCAGGAGCACGCCTTCTACGACTCCCTCGGCCGGATGGCCTTCATGATCGGTGCACTCTGGCTGCTGCTCTTCTTTGCCCGTCTCAACCGGGAGCGATTGCCGCTCACCTGGGGCCAGACCGACATGACCAAGCCCCATCTGCTGCACCACTTCATCTGGAACAGCCTGATGCTGGCGCCGCTGCTGGCGGTGATTGGTGCCCTGTTTGGCTACTTCTATACCTCGCGCACCCTGCTGCGCCAGCTGGAGCTTAGCCTGCTGATGGGGCTGGGTTGCTTGCTGGTCTACTATCTGGCCAGACGCTGGATGCTGATCCAGCGCCGCCGCCTCGCCTTCGAGCGTGCCAAGAGCAAGCGGGCCGAGATCCTGGCCCAGCGCGGCCGGGAAGAGGGGCATGACGAGCTCAGCTCCGAAACCCCTGACGTGGTGGAAGAGACTGAGCTGGATCTCGATACCATCAGCGCCCAGTCGCTGGGACTGGTGCGCACCCTGCTGATGCTGGGCTTCACCATGCTGGTGGTGGTGCAATGGTCGGATCTCAACTCCGCCTTCAGCTTCCTCAGCAATATCGAGGTGTGGCAGGTGAGCAGCAAGATTGGCGGCATCGAGCAGCTCTCGGCCATCACCTTGCAGGATCTGATGCTGACCGCCTTCGTCTTCATTCTGACCGTGGTGACAGCCCGCAACCTGCCGGGGCTGATGGAGCTGACCCTGCTGCAGCACCTCAGCCTCTCCCCGGGTACCGGCTTTGCCCTCACGACCACCAGCAAGTATCTGGTGATCCTGATCGGCGCCCTCACCGGCTTCTCCATGCTGGGCATCGACTGGTCGAAGACCCAGTGGCTGGTCGCAGCCCTCTCGGTGGGGCTGGGTTTCGGTCTGCAGGAGATCTTCGCCAACTTTGTCTCCGGCCTCATCATCCTGTTTGAGAAGCCGATCCGGCTCGGTGACACCGTCACCATCCGCGATCTCACCGGCACCGTCACCAAGATCAAAACCCGGGCGACGACTATCGTGGATTGGGATCGCAAGGAGATCATCGTGCCCAACAAGGCTTTCATCACCGAGCAGTTCATCAACTGGTCGCTCTCCGATGCCATCACCCGAGTCAAACTACGGATCCGGATCGGCCTGACCCGGGATCCGAAACTGGTGCAGCGCATTCTGGAAGAGTCTATCCAGGCATCGACCCTGGTATTGGAGACGCCGACCCCAGAGGTCTTCCTGATCGAATTCACAGACTCGGCACTGATCTACGAGATCCGCCTCTACGTCAACAACATGGATCACCGGATGCCCATCACTCACGAGGTTCACTCGCTGGTGCTGGAGAAGATGCAGCAGCAGGGACTTACCCTGCCCCATCAACAGATCGACATTCACCTGAGCCGCGGCTGATCCGCGAGGTACAAGGAGCAGAACATGCAGATTATTGCCCACCGTGGCGCCAGCGGTCTGGCACCGGAAAACACCCTCAAGGCGATGGCAAAAGCACTGGTGCTGGAAGTCAGTGCCATCGAACTGGATGTACAGGCTGCAGATGGCGAGTTATGGGTATTTCACGATCGGCGGCTAGAGCGTTGTACCAATGGCAAGGGGGTACTGACTGAACAATCACGAGTCTATCTGGAGCAACTCGATGCCGGTGAGGGAGAGGTGATCCCGACCCTGTGGCAAGTGATGGAGATTATCGCCGGACGCTGCGAGCTGCATATCGAGCTCAAGGGTGCCGATACCGCTGACGCGGTGGCATCCCTGACCCGAAGGGCAGAGGCCGAGCTTGGTTTTACCCCAGAGCAGTGGGTGGTTTCGTCCTTCCATCACCCGGAGCTGGCCCGATTTGCCGCCTTGCGGCCCGATATCCGCCTCGGCGCCCTGACCGCCAATCTGCCACTCAACCTGGCGCTGTTTGCTGATGAGCTGGGGGCCTGGTCACTTAACTGCGACGTGGATTTTGTCGACCGGATACTGGTGGAAGATGCACATCAACGCGGATTAAGGGTTCTAGTTTATACCGTTGATTATCATGAAGATTATGAAAAACTAGCCAGCATGGGGGTCGATGGAATCTTCACCAATCGTCCAGATCGTTTCCTGTAGCCACCTGACAAGGATACACATATGGATAAGCTCTGATTTAGGCACTAACTTTAAATAGCTGATCGGGATACAAAGAGTTCAACTTCAGCCGATAAGAACAGGCACATAACAATAACCAGTTTCCACACACTCAGACTGACGCTCACAAGGATGTAACTATGAACTTATCGATTAAAAACAAGCTGGTCCTGGCTATCGGGGTCATCATTCTGGTGATCACCGGGATACAGGTCTGGTACAACACCTCGCAACTGCGCAGCGAAACCCAGCGGCTGGTCTGGAATATCATCGACGAAAGCTCCATGGCCAACGTCAAGGGGATCTCCCGCTGGGTTGACTCCCGTATCGCCATCGTCAGCACCACCAAGGAGGCTTTCACCAAAGAGGATGAACCCATCAGCCATCTGGCCCAATCCATGAATGCAGGTGGATTCGACCTGGTCTATGCCGGTACTGCCGATGGCAAGATGATCCAGAGCAAGCCCACCAATCTCCCAGCCGGTTATGACCCCCGTCAACGCCCCTGGTACAAGGATGCGATGGCAGCTGGCAAACTGGTCATTACTGCCCCTTATGCGGATATCTCTACCGGACAACTGATTGTCACCATTGCCGAGCCGTTCCAGCGCGGCAACACTCAGGGCGTCATCGCCGGTGACGTATCCATCAGCGCCCTTATCTCGGATATTCTGGCAGTCACCACCGAGGGCACCTACGCCATTCTGGTAGACAGTAATGGCACCATCATCGCCCACCCGGATGCCTCGTTGAGTCTCAAGTCTGCCACCGCACTGGCCCCTGAATTGACTGCTTCTTACATCAACCAGATCGCCCATGACGGCATGATCAACGAGCTGGTGATCAGTGGCAAGAAAGAGGTCTTTGACTTCAACGCAATCCCCAATACCAACTGGTATTACGGCATGATGGTGGATGAGGAAACCGCCTATCAGTCGGTGCGCAGCATGGTCACCTCCTCCCTCATCCAGGGGCTTATCACCATACTGATCGTGGCTGGCTTCTCCTATGTCGCCATCAATGGTTCGCTGGCCCCCCTGAAAACCCTGGGCGAAGCGATTGCCGATCTCTCACGCGGCAATGGCGATCTGACCCGCCGGATCAAGATAGAGCGGGAAGACGAGGTGGGCGCAGTTGCCAAGCACGTCAACACCTTCATCGACCGGATCCATGTGATGGTGCAGGATATCTCCAACTCCTCGACCCAGCTTAATCAGCAGGCCAAATCCTCCCACAGCATGGCGGAGAAGGCGAATCAGGGGCTGGCACGTCAGCAAAACGAAATCTCCCAGATCGCTACTGCAGTACACGAGATGTCGGCCACTGCAGTTGAAGTGGCAAGCAACGCCGAACAGACCGCCGAAGCAGCCCGCTCCTCTAGCAGCAGTTGTGAACATGGCAAACAGGTTATTGCCCGCAACCAGCGTTCCATTACCGATCTGGCCACCCAGGTTGCCCAGGCGTCGGACATTATTCAGGAGCTTGAGAAGAACGCTCAGGAGATCAACACCATCCTCTCCACCATTCAGGGCATCGCCGAACAGACCAACCTGCTGGCGCTCAACGCAGCTATCGAAGCAGCCCGTGCAGGCGAACAGGGCCGGGGTTTCGCTGTGGTGGCAGACGAAGTGCGGGTGCTGTCACAGCGCACCCATAGCTCCACCGTCGAGATCCGCAGCATGATCGAGACCCTGCAGCGCAATACACAGGGGGCAGTCAGCACCATGCATGAAGGACAACTGCTGGCCCAGAACAGCGTGGATGACGCCAACAACGCCACCCAGGCGCTGGAACAGATCACCTCCTCCATCAATCAGATCTCCGACATGGCGACCCAGATATCCAGCGCGGCGGAAGAGCAACGAGCGGTGACCGACGAGGTCAGCCGCAACATTCAGGCGGTGAAAGATGTCTCGGATGAACTGGCGGTAGATGCGGACAGCTCACGCCATCTCTCTGAACAACTTAAAAATATTTCGGGTGAACTGAGCAATCAGGTCGGCATGTTCCGCATTTGAGCATGAGCAAAAGGGGCCGTTCAGGCCCCTTTTATTTTTCTAAATAGCGCTTAATTTTCAGTGGGTAATCTCACATTACCAGCCAAATACCCCGCCTTGAAATCCTTGAAATTCGTCTGGAATTATCAGATCACCGCCGTGGTCACCGCCGCACTTCGGATTACCTATTTCTATTCGAGCGGATAAATGCCAATAATTCTCATTAAAAAATTACAATAAAAAACTTAAAATTTTTTTCGCGAGTACCTAAAAAGAGAGGTGATTCGCATTTTATTGAAAGAAAACTACGTACAATCCAGAAGTTAAAGTGCTCGTAGCTAGGTGTTCAACTGCTCAGTAACACCAAAAAATGACGATTATAACGACATTTTCATCCAGGGATTTGGGTGTTTTATAGAAAAATAACCAATAAAAAGGGAATAAAACCTAGCAGTTTGACTTGCATCAAGCCTGAATTTTTTTCATAGAGCAAAATCGTGCCCAGCAAATCTATCCCTAAGGAGGCAGATGTGGATATTATCAAGACCGATGTGGCCATCATCGGTGCTGGCGGTACCGGCTTACGCGCCGCTATCGCTATAGCCGAATCACAGCCAGACCTGGACATCGCCCTGATTTCCAAGGTTTACCCGATGCGCAGCCACACGGTTGCTGCCGAAGGCGGCGCCGCCGGTGTCGTCCGTGATGACGACTCCCTCGAAAACCACTTCAACGACACCGTCTCCGGTGGTGACTGGCTGTGCGAGCAGGACGTAGTGGAATACTTCGTCAACAACGCGACCAAAGAGATGATCCAGCTGGAGCACTGGGGTTGCCCCTGGAGCCGCAAGCCGGATGGCAAAGCCAACGTGCGTCCGTTTGGTGGTATGAAGGTTCCGCGTACCTGGTTCGCCGCAGACAAGTCCGGTTTCCATATTCTGCACACCCTGTTCCAGACCTCCGTCAAATACCCGAGCATCAAGCGCTTCGACGAGCATTTCTGTCTTGATCTGATCGTGGACGACGGCCGTGTCCAGGGCGTACTGACCTTCGACATCCAGAACGGTATCACCCGCTTCATCCAGGCCAAATCCGTGATCGTGGCCACTGGCGGCGCTGGCCGTGTCTATCGCTACAACACCAACGGTGGCATCGTCACCGGCGACGGCATGGCACTGGCCTACCGTCACGGCGTACCGCTGCGTGATATGGAGTTCGTCCAGTATCACCCGACCGGTCTGCCGGGCACCGGCATCCTGATGACCGAAGGTTGTCGTGGTGAGGGTGGCGTCCTGCTGAACAAGGATGGCTACCGCTACCTGCAAGACTACGGCTTGGGCCCGGAAACCCCGATCGGCCAGCCGAAGAGCAAATACATGGAACTGGGTCCGCGCGACCGTGTTTCCCAGGCATTCTGGCAAGAGCAGCAGAAAGGCCGCGTCATTCAGGGCCCGATGGGCGATGTGGTTCACCTCGACCTGCGTCACCTTGGCGAGAAGTACCTGAAAGAGCGCCTGCCGTTCATCTGCGAACTGGCCAAAGCCTACGTCAACGTGGATCCGGCCAAAGAGCCTATCCCGGTACGTCCGACTGCCCACTACACCATGGGTGGTATCGAGACTGACAACAAGTGTGCCACCCGTCTGCCCGGCCTCTACGCCGCGGGCGAATGTGCCTCCGTCGGTCTGCACGGTGCCAACCGTCTGGGTTCCAACTCCCTGTCCGAGATCGTGGTATTCGGCAAGCTGGCCGGTGAGCAGGCAGGTGAATTTGCCAAGACTCAGAAGCATGGCAATACCGAAGCGCTGGCCGCCAAGGCCGAGGCGCTCATCAAGCAGCACCTCTCCCTGATGGACATAGACGGTACCGAAAACCCGGCCGATATCCGCAACGAGCTGGGCATGTCCATGGAAGCCGGTGTCGGTATCTATCGTACCGAAGAGCTGATGCAGGGCACCATCGACAAGATCAACGAGCTGAAAGCCCGTTACAAGAAGGTCAAGATCAACGACAAGTCCTCTGTCTTCAACACCGATCTGCTGTACGCCATCGAACTGGGTTACATGCTGGACGTGGCTGAAGCCATGGCGCACTCCGCCATCAATCGTAAAGAGTCCCGCGGTTCCCACCAGCGTCTGGATGGTTACGAAGAGCGCGATGACGTGAACTTCCTCAAACACACGCTCTCGTTCTACAAAAATGGCGAAACGCCCTCCATCGATTACTCCGATGTGAAGATCACTAAGTCCCAGCCGGCAAAACGCGTGTACGGCTCCGAGGGTGAGAAACAAGACGAGGCTAAGAAGAATGGCTGAGATGATTGAAATTGAGATCCTGCGCTACCGTCCGGAACAGGATAACGAGCCCTGGATGCAAACCTTTCAGGTGCCATACCAGAGAGAGATGTCTCTGCTGGACGCCCTGCAGTACATCAAGGATCACCTGGACTCTACCCTGAGCTTCCGCTGGTCCTGCCGGATGGCGATCTGCGGCTCTTGCGGCATGATGGTCAACGGTGTGCCCAAGCTGGGTTGCAAGGCGTTCCTGCGCGACTATCTGCCGGGCAAGATGACCGTCGAGCCGCTCAACAACTTCCCGATCGAGCGCGATCTGGTGGTCGACATGTCCGACTTCATCGAGAAGCTGGAGAGCATCAAGCCGTACATCATCCCGAGCGAGCCGCGCAGCCTGTGTGATGGCGAGTACATCCAGACGCCGGCCCAGATGGCGCAGTACAAGCAGTTCTCCCAGTGCATCAACTGTGGTCTCTGCTACGCGGCCTGCCCGCAGTACGGTATCAACAAGAAGTTCACCGGTCCGGCGGCACTGGCTCTGGCCTATCGCTACAACGTCGACAACCGTGATGCCGGCGCCAAAGAGCGTATGCGTATCATCAGCCAGGACGAAGGCGTCTGGGGCTGTACCTTCGTGGGCTACTGCTCCGAAGTGTGCCCGAAAGGCGTCGATCCGGCAGCGGCCATCCAGCTTGGCAAGGTCGAAAGCGCCAAGGACTACATGATCGCCATGTTCAAGCCAGATTGAGAGCAGGATTGAGACCATGAACAACACTGATAGCAAACGTAAACCTTACGTCCGCGAAATGAAGAAAGACTGGTGGCTGAAGAACGCCTTCTACACCGGTTACATGATCCGTGAAGGCACCAGTATCTTCGTCTCCATCTACGCCGTTGTGCTGATGTGGGGCCTGATGCGCCTGGTTCAGGGTCAGGAAGCGTTCAACGGCTGGCTGGAATCCCTGCAAAGCCCGATCGCCATCCTGTTCCATGTCGTCGCTCTGGCGGCGTGCCTGTTCCATGCCAAAACCTGGTTCGCCCTGGCGCCGAAAGCCATGCGTATCTTCCGTGGTGAAGACCTGGTACCGGAGAAGCCGATCGTTCTCGCCCAATATGTGGCGCTGGCGGTGGTGTCCCTGCTTGTCCTGATCATCGTGGCTTGAGGAGAAAACAATGAGACGTTCTGACGAACCAATTTACTGGGGTCTGTTTGGTGCGGGTGGCATGGTCGTTGCCATGCTGCTGCCGGTCATTGTCCTCATTACCGGTCTGCTGGTGCCCATGGGCATCATGGACGTGGAAACCATGAGCTATGACCGCGTGCACGCGTTCGCCAGCTCCTGGTGGGGTGCCTGCATCCTGCTGGTGATCATCGCCCTGCCAGTCTGGCACGGCATGCACCGTATCTACCACGGTCTGCACGATCTGGGGATCCACACCACCAAGCTGCACCACTATGTGTTCTATGGCTTTGCCTTCCTGGTATCTGCCATTAGTGTCGGCCTGCTGATGGTACTGGTACTCCAGTAATCACATCTGACTGATTGACCAAACCGGGCCTCGTGCCCGGTTTTTTATTGCCCCGCTATCCCGCCCCTGCTTTTTATTCACTCAAACAATTCGATAAAAACCAGATTATCGTCCAAGCATATGGCGATCATAGTCACATAACCCCAATACATTCGTCATTTGTAGCAAACCATTTTGACCACCATCAATTTAGTGACATCCATATCAATTATAATTATTCAGATTAAATAATTATTCATATGGAGCTAGCTAATGACAGACAAAACACGCTCGGTGAGCCTAGGCAGTTACCTGGCACTGGCCTTCGCCGTGGTCTTCTTCTCCGGACTGTTGCAATCCGGCGAGTGGTACGGGGTATTCGATTTCACCACGCTGAACGGTTCGTTCGGTACCATGGTCCAGAGCGTCAGCGAGAATGGTGACGGCATCAAGACCGCCATGACCGACATGCGCGGCAAGGGGGGCAACGGGGCGCGAGATGGCTTTCTGTTCGCCCTGACCCTGATCCCCACCGTGATGTTTGCCCTCGGCATGATCAATGTGCTGGAGCACTACGGCGCGCTGGAAGCGGCCCGCAAGTTGCTGACCCCGCTGCTGCGTCCGCTGATGGGGATCCCAGGCAACACCGGCCTCGCCCTTATCGCCTCCCTGCAGAGTACCGATGCCGGTGCCGCCATGACCCGTCAGCTCAAGGATGAAGGGCTCATCACCAAGCGTGAAACCGACGTATTCACCATGTTCCAGTTCTCCGCTGGTGCCACCATCGTCAACTTCTTCTCCTCCGGCGCCGTGCTGTTCACCCTGACACTGGCAGATGGCAGCCCGGCGGTCAGCTCCTCCATCGGTCTGGCTGTCATCGTGATGTTCGCCTTCAAATTTGTCGGGGCCAACCTGTTTCGGGTCTACCTCAATATGAGCGAAGGCAAGCAGACCGATAACAACACCCAGCAGACCCTCAACACTCAGGAGCAAGCCAAATGAGCCAGGCCAACATCAAGAAACCCATCGTCACCGATATCTTCGTCGAAGGGGCCAAGAAGGGCTGGGTCATCGCCACCACCTCCACCGTACCCAACGTACTGATGGCCTTCGTCATCATCAAGGCGCTGCAGATCACCGGCGCGCTGGATGCCATGGGCGCCATCTTCTCCCCCGTCATGGCCATCTTCGGGTTGCCCGGTGAGGCGGCAGCCGTGCTGATCGGCGCCTGGATGTCGATGGGCGGTGCGGTCGGTGTGGTCATCACCCTGTTCGATCAGGGGATCCTCAACGGCACTCACATCGCCATTCTGGCGCCAGCCATCTACCTGATGGGCTCCCAGGTGCAGTACATGGGCCGCATCCTCGGCTGTATCGGCACCGAAGGGCGTTATATCCCCATCATGGTCGCCATCTCGGTACTCAACGCCTTCGGCGCCATGCTGGTGATGAACATCCTTCTCTGACCCGAACCTGATAGTGGAACAAACAATGACTTTTTCTCTGGATCAATACCTGACCGAACTGGCCCCGCTGATCAATCTGGATTGCGGATCCCTGCACCAGCCGGGCATTGCGGCAGTGGCCGACCTGATGGCCGCCAAATATGAGGCGATGGGCGGCTGGCAGATCAAGCGGGTCGACTGCGGCGCCGCCGGGGTGGGGCTGGAGATCCGCAACCAGCCTGATGCGGCGCAGATCGATGTGATGCTGATTGGCCATATGGATACCGTCTTCCCCCTCGGTACCGCCGCCGCCCGCCCGATGAGCATCGATGGTGAGCGCGCTTACGGTCCCGGTGTCTCCGACATGAAATCCGGCTTGCTCAACATCGTCTATGCCCTGCGTGCACTGCCCCGCGAGGTGCGCGATCGCCTGAGCATCTGCGTCTGCATGAACCCGGACGAGGAGATCGGCTCCCTGCACTCCAGCGACTGGCTGGCCGCGGTGGCCAAACAGGCAAAGCAGGTGCTGGTGGCCGAAGCGGCCCGCGCCGATGGCTCGCTGGTCAAGGCGCGCAAGGGGATGGCCCGTTATCGCATCGACTTCACAGGCAAGGCGGCTCACGCGGGCAACGAACCGCAGAAGGGGCGCAGCGCCATCACCGAGCTGGGCCACTGGATCCTGGCCATCAACGCCCTGACCAACTTCGAGAGCGGCACCACCCTCAACATCGGCATCGTCGAGGGGGGCAATGGTGCCAACATAGTGCCGGCCCATGCCAGCGCCGTGGTAGACGTCCGCTTCTGGGACAATCAGGAGTACCACCAGATCAACGATCAGCTGCTGACCCTGGCCGAGCGGCCTCATCTGGATGGCGTCACCATCCAACTGACCCGCGAGGCCCACAAACCGGCCATGGTGCCGTCAGAGGGTACTCAGGCGCTGATGCTACTGGTGGAGGAGTGTGGCGCCGAACTGGGACTGCCGATCAACTGGCAGGAGGTGGGGGGCGGCTCCGATGCCAACCTGACCGCAGCCCTCGGCATCCCTACTCTGGATGGTCTGGGCCCCATCGGTGCCGGTTTCCACAGTGACGAGGAGTATCTGGATCTGGCCAGCATTGCCCCGCGCATCGAGCTGCTGGTGAAGGTACTGACCCGTCTGGCGGCCTGACAAGTTCTCACGTAAAAAAGGGCCAGCCGGTTTGCACCGGCTGGCCCTTTTTTTATCTACTTCCCCAGAATGACAGCAACCCTTCGCTATTACTCCATTGGCGGCAAGAAGCGGCGCATCACCTCATCCGTATGCCCCCCTTCCTGAAATGCCACCAGCGACTGATTGAGGATGTTCACCAGCTGGTGGCCACGGGGGGAGCCCTTGCTCACCAGCAGATAGAATCCCTTGCGGCTGGGCAGGGCGAGATTGAGCAACCCGCTCTCGCTGCGGTAGATGCCAAGGCTGATGCCTGCCACCAGAGGTTCGATTTCGCTTGGCAGAAAGTCGCAGCGATCCCGCTCCAGCATATCGAGCGCCTGCTGCAACTGCTTGACCCGGCGTGGCTCCTGCGCAAGCCCGTAGGGTGTGTAGTTGTAGCCAATCACCCCGCACACCCGGGAGCGGTTGACCGTCTGCAGATCCGGCGGTTCGGGGTAGCGGCGCTTGAGATAGAAGAAACCGAGGTGGGTGTAGTAGAGGGGAACGCTGTAGAAGGCAAACTCGGCCCGCTCCGGCTTGTAGCTGGCATCCCAGGTCAGCTCGCACAGACCATTCTGGCGATAATCCGCCAGCTCCTGCTGCACCCGCGCCCAGGGCAGATAGCGGATCTGGTGCGAGAGCCCGCTCTGTTGCAATGCATCGAGCACCAGCGTCGTCGCCGAACCGGTCAGGCTGCTGGTATCGGGCACCCCGTCCTTGCGCTCCCAGTAGGTAAAGGGGGCCCACTCGTTGCCCTCCCCCAGACAGATCTTCACTGGTGGCTCTTGCCCCCATAGCGCGGGGGACAAGATAGCCATCGCCAATCCCGCCCACCATGTTGCCGCTCGTCTCATCTCCCGCTCCCGAACTGTTTATCCCTCTTGCAGCTTAGCCCAGAAGAGATAGTGCTCACTTTGCAGGGGCGCTTTCATGCCACAACGTCAGCAAATTGGCCGGAATGGCACCATAACGAAGCTGCGGCGTCTGGTGCCAGTCAGCCAGCTTTTGCAGGGCTTTCGCCAGATCCTGTGCAAGCGTGCGGGTCACTCTCACACCAGCTTCCAGATAGAGGCTCTTGATCTCGAAGATCCCCTGCTGGCGATGGGCCTTGGCATCCATCCTGCCCACCAGCTTGCCACGATGCAGCAAGGGCAACACGAAGTAGCCATACTGGCGCTTGGGGGCCGGGGTATAGCATTCGATGCGATAGTCGAAGTTGAACAGTTCACTGGCCCGTTTGCGATCCCACACCAGCGGATCGAACGGCGACAAGACGGTGGTATGGGTTGCCTTGAGACGGCCCTCCTTGGCTTGCACCAGCTCATCGGCCAGCGAGGCGTGCACAAAAGCGCCGTGCTGCCACCCCTCCACCCGTACCGGCAGCAGCTCACCCTCGTCCGCCAGCTGATGGAGCAAGGCGTCATATTTGCCGCGCCGCAGCCGATAGTAGTCAGCGACCCAGCCAGTTTTGACCAGCCCCAATGCCCGGCAGCTGGCGCGCACCATATCCCGCTGCGCCTGCTCGACGCTCGGCAGATCCCGCTCGTCACGCCACTCGGGGATGACCCGCTCGGCCAGGTCATAGACCCGCTGAAAGTTGCGCCGCTCCCGCACCATCAGCTGACCTGTGGTAAAGAGCACCTCCAGATGGCGTTTCTCCGGCTTCCAGTCCCACCAGCCGTTCCCCTTGCCGGTTGTGCGTTCAAAGTCGGCCGCCCGCACCGGGCCATGCTGGCGAATGCGCTCGATAAGCTGGCCAATCTCCTGCTGATGGGTAGCGAGCCAGTTGGCCGAAAACTTCCACCCCATGGCGGCAGGATCAAGCATTCGGTGGCGCAGCAGCCGGTAATCTTCACGGGGAACGAAACAGGCCTCGTGGGCCCAATATTCGAAGATCTCGCCGTCGGCCAGCAACTGCTCCAGCCAGCGAGGTTCGTACTGGCCGAGACGGCTAAAGAGCACCAGATAGGGACTGCGCGCTACCACCGAGATGGTGTCTATCTGCAGCAGCGCCATGCGGCGAATGGTGGCCAGCAGATCGGCCGGGGTCGCCTTGCAGCGACGGGGGGCAAGCAGCCCCTGCGCCGCCAGTTGCAGATGACGAGCATCTTGCAGTGACAAATGGGTAATCGACATCAACAACCGCTCCCTGGTATCTGACCATCGCGCGCCCGGCGGATAGCCAACAAAACCGGGGGAGACACCACGCTGGCATGCCTCCCCACCCTTTTTTTGCCTGCGCCGCTATGAGTGGGCCGGGGGCAAGACCAGCTGATTGACCACCAGCATGATCTCTTGATAAGTGGCCTCTACCGTCTCGGGGGTCGGCTCCAGAATGAGGTCATCGGCATAGCCGTTGATGAGGGAGGTGATCTGGCGCGCCAGTCGCCGGGCATCGCCCGCCACAAACTCGCCGCTGTCGATCCCCTTTTGCAGGATCAGCTCCAGCACCTCGCGCCACGCCAGAATGATTTTGCGGTAGCTCTCGGCAAACACAGGGTCGCGCAGTGACTCGTTCCAGGCATCCAGATAGATGGCCCAGGAGGCATCCTGACTGGTCGGCAGGTTGTCCCGCACAAAGAGCGGCAACGCTTCGCGGGCAGGCAGCGGCAACAGCCACTCCCGCTGCTCGGCGATCTCCTGATAGGTGAAACGCTCCACGGCGCAGAGGCAGAGCTCCTTCCAATCCTTGAAGTAGTGGTAGACGTGACTGCGCGCCAGACCGGTGCGCTCGGCAATATCACGGGTTGACGATGCCGCCATCCCCTTCTCTCGAAACAGGGCCAGTACGGCCTCGATGATCATCTCTTTGCGCTGTTCTGCTGATGGGCGTGCCATCTGACCTCCTGCGATACCAATCGATCTGCTTGACTTTGAGCAGTCGCTCAAACAAACTTTGAGCACTCGCTCAAACTTAGCGTTTCCGACATCTTAGGAGATAACCCATGACAACACCAACCACTTCGGCAGCCAGTTGCGACGAGCAGGCCACGCCGTTGCCACACTCGGCCGGTCGTTCGCTGGGGGCGATTGCGCGGGCCAATCCCCTCAAGCTAGCAGGCACCTTCTCGCTGGTGGCCCTCGAAAACATCCTGCTGGTGGTCTATCCCCTATTCGCCGGCTTTGCCATCGACGCCATCGTCAAAGGCCAGTGGTGGCAGGCTTCAAGCTACGCCCTGATCGTGCTGCTGTTCTGGCTCATCGGCGCCCTGCGCCGGGCGGTCGATACCCGCACCTTTACCCATATCTATGCGGCACTGGTGGTGCCGGTGATCCTGACCCAGCGCCAGCAGCAGGAGGGGCAATCCACCATAGTGGCGCGGGTCACCCTGGCGCGGGAGTTTGTCGACTTCTTCGAGAAACATATCCCGATCCTGGCCACCAGCCTGATCTCCATCGTCGGGGCGGCCGTGATGCTGATGGTGATCGAGTTCTGGGTCGGCATCGCTTGCATGGGGGTATTGCTGCTGTTCGGCCTGCTGCTGCCCGGCTTTTCGCGCAAGAACCAGCTGCTGCACGAGCGGCTCAACGATCGGCTGGAACACGAGGTCAAACTGGTCACCCATGCCCAATCAGCCAGCCTCGCCCGCCACTACCGCGCGCTGGCCTGGATCCGCATCCGGATTTCGGATCGGGAGGCACTCGCCTTTCTGGCGGTCGGCATCAGCGCCTCCCTGCTGTTCCTGCTGGCCATCACCATGCTGATGGCCCAGCCCCAGGTCTCGGCAGGCCATGTCTATGCTGTGATGACCTACCTCTGGAACTTTGTCACCAGCCTGGATGAGGGGCCCGGCCTTGCCGATCAGCTGGCCCGGCTGAGAGACATAGGTCGCCGGGTCAACACCGCCCAACCCGATGAAATGATTTGATATTTTGTATCTGCAACCGGAGTAGAAGATGAATCCGACCACCCTTTGCCAACGAGCGTTGACCATGTGCATCAGCTGTTTCTTCCTCGCCGCCTGCGGCCCCAAGATGAGCGACTTTGAGCCCAACACCAGCTACTGGTTCAAGGAGAAACCGGCAGAGGAGAGTGCCCCGCTGGCGCAAGACCTGAAGGTCGATATCGCCATCATAGGTGGCGGCTACAGCGGCCTCTCCAGCGCCTGGCATCTGGCCAAGGCCAACCCGTCGCTCAAGATCGCCATCTTCGAGGCCAAGCAGGTGGGCAGTGGTGCCTCGGGCCGCAACGGCGGCATGGTATTGCCGGGCTCCGAGGTGATGGATCTCTACGAGGAGGGGGAGGCGAGCAAGCGCCACTACGATCTCACCGTCGCCAGCATGCGCAAGCTGCAGGCGCTGGTCGCCTCAACCGGCGTCGAGGCCGACCTCAAGCTCGATGGCTATGTGGAGGCAATCCTCGATGAGGAGGATATCGCCGAGTACCGCGACTATGTGAAAACCGCCAATCGCCTCGGCATCCCGCTCCAGTACTGGAACGCCGATACCACCGAAGAGAAGCTCGGCACCGACCGCTACGCGGGGGCGGTCTACGACCCCAATGGCGGTCAGGTACACGCCATGAAGCTGGTCAATGCCCTGCGCAAGGCGGTGGAGCAGGCGGGCGTCACCATCTACGAGCAGAGCCCGGTAATGGGGATCAAGGAGGGCAAGCAGATCGAGCTCAATGTAGCCGACAAGTACAAGGTGACCGCCGACAGCATAGTGCTGGCGACCAACGGCTATACCTCAAAACTTGGCTACTTCAGCGGCCGGGTCTTTCCGGTGCACGCCCAGAGCGCCGTCACCGAGCCGCTTACCAAAAAACAGCTGGCCGCCATCCAATGGCAGAGTCGGGTGCCCTACTACGACACCCGCAACATCCTGTTCCATCTGGTGTTGACCCCGGATAACCGCATCGTCATCGGTGGCGGCAATGCCGAGTACGTCTTCAACGACGGCCTCAACTACAAAGGCGATCTTAACCGGGTCAGCGAGATGATGATGAGCGAGCTGGTGACCCTCTATCCGGCCCTCAAGGGGATTAAATTTGAGCAGGTATGGGACGGGGTGCTCGGCATGACTGGCGACAGCACCGAAGCGGTGGGGGTGATGGGGGATCACAAGAACATCTACTACGCCCTCGGCTACAACGGCCACGGCATCAATCTCTCCTTCCTGTTTGGCGACATCGTGGCCAGCCTCTATCAAGGCAAGAAGCACCCCTGGTTCAACCACGCGGAGCAGAGTCTGCCGATGTGGCTGCCGCCAGAGCCGTTCAAGTCAATTGGCGTCAAATCTGCCCTGATGTACTACCAGTGGCAGGACAAGGGCTACAAGGAGTAGCGCCGGGCGAACCCGACGAGTAACAGACGAAGGCACGCCTCAGGGCGTGCCTTTTTGCAATACCGCCACATCGGCGTGGGGGAAGCTGAGTTCGGCCTGCCAGCTGGCGGCCAGCACCTGAAACGATGCCTCGGCAAAAAAGACAATGTGGGTCGGGTCGTGGCGATAACGCCAGTTTTTAAACCGCTCGTCACTGAGCACCCGCTGGGTCTGCAGCACCAGCAGGCCACCAGGCTTGAGGCAATCCCACAACTGCGCCAGCACCATGCGCGGCTCGGCGATATGCTCTATCACCTCGGTACTGGTGATGAAGTCATACTGACGCGTCAGCAACTCGGGAAAGTCGGCGTAGAACTTGTCATACCCCGCCATCTGGTAACCCGCCTCGCGTCCCATCGCCACCAGCGCAGGGCCGGGACCGCAGCCAAAATCGAGACCACTGGCAGGTAGCGGCACTCGCGCTAGTACCTCACCAAATGCCCGCATCAGAAAAGTGCGATAACGGGGATCATCCACCCGATTGTCGTGACCGTCATAAACCGCCTTCTCCGCCGCCTCATCCAGATGATCCGCCTCATCCAGCCAGACCAGCTCGCACGCGAGGCAGCGATGATAGCGCTTGCCCGCCACCGGCAGGGGATAACTGCGATGGCTGGCACACAGGGGGCAGCTGACGGTGGATGACATGGCGGTTCCTCTTGGGGGCTTCCTGTTGGATAACAGCGGCGCAGATTGCCTGCCCGCTGCCTCGCTGACAACTTTTTTTGCTCCTTAAGGGTTTCTTAAGTTTGCCCTTTTACTCTCAAACCATCGCAAGAGAAGGAGTCCCCCATGACCATCGAGATCCAGGCCCCCTACCGATTGCTGCTAGCCAAGTCCCCGCAGCAGGTCATGGCGCTGCAAACCTATATCCAGGCCGCCTACACCCTCGAGTTCAACGCCCGCATCCCCCATTTCCTCCCCTGTCTGCTGGGGCTCTATCGGGCGGACGGGACGCTGGTCGGTGCCTGTGGTCTCAATCATGCCAGTGAGGGGCCTCTTTATCTGGAACAGTATCTGGAGCAACCCATCGAGGCCGCCATCAACACCCGCCTCGGGGTCTATCCGGCACGCAACCGCATTATCGAAGTGGGGAATCTGGCCTGCAGCGAACCGGGCAATGCCCGCCTGATGTTCGCGGCCCTCTGTCGTCTGCTATGTGAAAACGCCCTCGACTACGTGGTCTTTACCGGCACAGCCAAGCTGCGCAACAGCTTTGCCCGCCTGCAACTCAATCCGGTGGAGCTGGCCCCCGCACAGGCCTATCAGGTGGGAGCCGACGCCGATGCCTGGGGTGAGTACTACCGTTGCCAACCCAAGGTGATGGTGGGTGACATCAATCAGGGGCGCGAGGTGCTGGCCCAGCGCAGCCTGCTGCTCAATCTGCTGGCCCCCATGCCGACCCTGTTTGAGGATGCCAGCAAGAGCAGTGATAACCAGCCCCATCAAAAAAGGTGCGCCCAATGAGCCTGTTCGACGCCATCGCCAAACATGCCCGCGAGAATCCGCAATCCCCTGCGCTGCTGAGCAGCCAGCAGCGTCTCGATTACCAGACCCTGTGGCAACAGATCCAGCATCTGGCCAGCCAGCTGCAACAGCTCGACATCAGCCGTCTGGCGCTGCAACTGGACAACGGCCTGCCCTGGGCGCTGCTGGATCTCGCCTGCACCCGCGCCGGTATCGTGGTCATTCCGGTGCCCCACTTCTTCAGTCAGGCCCAGCAGGCCTGGTTGCTGGAGAGCAGCGGTGCCGATGCGCTGGTGGGCCCATATCATCAGGGGTGGCATGCCGCCGAGCCGCTCTCGCTGATCACCGGCGAGCTGCCATTGTGGCGCCATACCCCGGCCAATCGACCGGCGCTGCCCAAGGGCACCGCCAAGATCACCTACACCTCCGGCACCACGGGCCAGCCCAAGGGTGTCTGCCTGTCACTGACCCAGATGATGGCGGTGAGCCATGCGTTGGCCGAGCGAGTCGCGTCAGCCAAGGTGGAAAAACACCTGACCCTGCTGCCGCTGGCGACCCTGCTTGAGAACATCACCGGCCTTTATGTGCCGCTGCTGACCGGCGCCTGCAGCCGCATTCCGTCCCTCGGTGAGCTCGGCTTCACCGGCTCCAGTTCGCTCAATCCAGCCATGCTGGGGGAGGCGCTGCTACGCTGGTCGACCCATAGTCTGGTGCTGGTGCCCGAACTGCTGCGCCTGCTGCTGGCGCTCTGCACCAGCACACCGACGCTGGCCCAGCAGCTCAAGAGCCTGCGCTTTATTGCCGTCGGTGGCGGCAAGGTGGCCCCCGACCTGATCAAACACGCCCGTCAGCTCGGCCTGCCGGTATATGAAGGTTATGGCCTCTCGGAGTGCGGCTCCGTGGTGGCGCTCAACAGCCTGGATGCTGACAAGCCCGGCAGCGTCGGCCGCCCCCTGCCCCACTGTCAGGTCACCATCGCCAGCGACGGCGAAATTATGGTGAGCGGCAGCGCCATGCTGGGCTATCTCGGCAGCAACGAACCGACTCCCGAACAGATTGCCACCGGCGAACCTTCTGCCATGCAGATCGCCACAGGCGATCTGGGTCATCTGGATGAAGAAGGCTACCTCCATATCACCGGGCGCAAGAAGAATGTCCAGATCACCGCCTTTGGCCGCAACTTCTCCCCAGAGTGGGTGGAAGCCGAGGCCCAGCTCTGCCCCGCCATCGCCCGCATCGTGGTGTTTGGCGATGGTCAACCCGCCAACGTGGCGCTGATCCAGCCCCTGCCGGGGAAAGAGGCGGATCTGCCCCGCCAGATCGCAGGTCTGAACCAGCGGCTGCCCGATTATGCCCGGCTGCACCACTGGTTGCCGGTGGCGCTAGATCAACATCCCGGCCTGCTGACCGCCAACGGGCGCCCACGTCGCAACGAGATTTACCAACACTTTTCCCGGCAAATCAGCCAATGCCTTACAGGAGAATCGTCATGAGCTTCTATCAGACTCTGCAACAAGCCACTGCCAGTGAGCGTGAGCATCTGTTCAACGCCCCCATTATCGAAGCCTGTCGCCGTGGCGATATCAGCCGTGACACCTATCTCGCCTTTCTGGCGCAGGCTTACTACCACGTGCGCCACACAGTTCCGCTGCTGATGGCAACCGGCGGCAAGCTGGGTCAGGAGTACGAGTGGGTGCGCGGCGCCATTGCCGAGTACATCGACGAGGAGTATGGCCATCAGGAGTGGATCTTAAGCGATATCCGCGCCTGTGGCGGTGATGCCGAGGCGGTGCGCCACGGCCAGCCCGGGCTGCCCATCGAGCTGATGGTCGCCTTCCTCTACGACCAGATCCAGCGCGGCAACCCCATGGGCTTCTTCGGCATGGTACAGGTGCTGGAAGGCACCAGCGTGGCCATCGCCCTCACCGTCGCCGACCAGCTGAAAAAGGGTCTCGGCCTGCCCCCGCAGGCGATGAGCTACCTGAGTTCCCACGGCGCCCTGGATCAGGAGCACCTCAAGTTCTTTGAATCCTTGATGGATAAGGTCGAGAGCCCGGCGGATCAGGCCGCCATCATCCACGGGGCCAAGGTGGTTTATCGCCTCTATGGCGAGATGCTCTACAACCTCACCGCCACACCGTAAGTCGGCAGCAGACAGCAAAAAGGGAATCCATACCATGAACCTTGAAGGGAAACTCGTGCTGCTCACCGGCGCCAGCGGTGGCATAGGTGAAGAGCTGGCGCAGGAGCTGGCGGCCCAGGGGGCACTCCTGCTGCTGCACGGTCGTCGCGGCCCTGCACTGGAGCGGCTGTGCAAGTCACTGCCTCATCCCGAGCGCCATCAGGTGGTGCTCGCCGACCTCGGCTCTGCGCAAGAGCGGGCCAAGCTGTTGCAACACCCTGCGCTGGAGCATGGGATCGACATCCTGATCAACAACGCTGGCTGCAACCAGTTTGCCTGGCTGGAAGATCAGAGCTTCGAGCAGGTGGAGCGCCAGCTGCTGCTCAATATCGAGGCGCCCATCCAGCTCACCCGTGCCCTGCTGCCAACCATGCGCAAGCCGGGGATCATCATGAACATGGGTTCGAGCCTGGGCAGCATCGGCTACCCCGGTTACAGCGTCTACTGCGCCAGCAAATTTGCCCTGCGCGGCTTTAGCGAAGCGCTGGGACGGGAGCTGGAGGGGAGTGGTATCAAGGTGCTGCACTTTGCCCCCCGCGCCACCCGCACCAAGCTCAACTCCGAGGCTGCCTACGAGATGAATGCGGCGCTAGGCACCCAGACCGACAGCCCGCAGGAGGTGGCCGAAGAGGCGGTCATCGCCCTGTGCAACGAAACCCGCCGCAGCTGGCTCGGCTGGCCGGAAAAACTGTTCGTGCGGCTCAATGCCATGCTGCCCGGCATTGTCGACAAGGCGCTGGCCAGACAGCTGCCGATCATCAAACGTTATGCCCGTCATCTTCAGCCAGGGACGGCTGATGCTGGCGCCAACAGCGCGCCACAACCAGACTTGTCCCGCCCGATCCCGACCAAGAAGGAGCATTAATATGAACTTTTTCCGTCAATCAGTGACCTCTTGTGCCATCGCCATCCTGCTGGGATCCTCCTCGGTCATGGCCGCGGGTGATGCCCTCGTCCCCATCCAGCAACAGTGGGCCGTCTGCCAGTATCAACAGACCGGCAAGGCGAAAGAGAGCTGCCTCGAAACCCTGAGCACCCAGGCCGAAGCGGCCAGCGCCAAGGAGCCTTTTCGCGCCGATCTGCTGATCTGGTCGGCCATCGTCAAGAGCACCTGGGCGGGGGCCAAAGGGGGGCTGGGGGCACTGGGTCTGGTGAAAGAGGCCAAAGCCAAGCTGGAGCTGGCACTCAAACAGGATCCCAAGGCGCTGGACGGCTCCGCCTATACCAGCCTGGGCTCCCTCTACTATCAGGTGCCCGGCTGGCCGGTCGGTTTTGGCGATGACGAAAAGGCAGAGCAGCTGCTCAAGCAGGCGCTGGCCATCAATCCGGATGGCATCGACCCCAACTTCTTCTATGGCGACTTCCTGCTGGATCAGGGTCGCAAAGCCGAGGCCAAAACCTATCTCGACAAGGCGCTGGTCGCCCCAGCCCGCCCGGGTCGCGAAGTGGCCGACGAAGGGCGCAGAATGGAGATCCGCGATCGGCTGGCCAAGCTATAAAACCCTGATGGATCAAAGAACTATTTAAACTCTGCCCACCAGCTTGCATACTGGTGGGCAGGGTTGTTTATGCCACGGCACGCCCTGGCACTGAGCCAGATCGCCACACCCAACAAACAGGGAGAAAAGAATGCGGATCCTGCTGGTGGAAGATGATGTGATGCTGGGGGATGGTATGCAGGATGCACTGCGCCATAGCGGCTACACGGTGGACTGGCTGCAACAGGGGTTGCCCGCTCTGGCAGCCCTCAAGAGCGACGAGTTCGCCGCCCTGATCCTCGATCTCAATCTGCCCGACATCGATGGCCTCAGCCTGCTGCGCAAGTTGCGACGTGAAGGACACCAGCTGCCTGTGCTGATCCTCACCGCCCGCGATGCGCTGGACGATCGGGTGGTCGGCCTTGATGCCGGCTCCGACGACTACATGGTCAAGCCCTTCGCCCTGCAGGAGCTCAACGCCCGCCTACGCGCCCTGGTTCGTCGCAGCAAGGGGCAAGCTCAGGCGGTACTGGAGTATGGCGACATCCTCATCTATCCAGAATCCCAGCAGGTCACCTATCAGGGGGAGGCGGTCAAACTCACCCCCCACGAATACAAGTTGCTGCAGGAGTTGATCAGCCAGAGCGGCCGGGTGCTGAGCAAGGATCAGCTGCAACAGAGCCTCTACGGCTGGGATGAAGGGGCCGAGAGCAACGCGGTGGAGGTGCATATCCACCATCTGCGCAAGAAGTTCTACAGTGACCTCATCCGCAATATTCGCGGGGTCGGCTACATCATTCCCCAGCTCGAACAGCCAAGCCGGACACCCGCACGATGAAACATCCCCGCTCCATTCGCCGCTTTCTACTCACCGGTATCCTGACGCTGGTGAGCCTGAGTCTTACCATCAGCGCCTTTATCGGCTACATGGAGGCAAGCCACGAAATGGAGGAGCTGTTTGATGCCCGCCTCGCCCAGTCGGCGCGCATCACCAATCAGCTGCTGGCCCGCTACATGGCCCAGCAGGGGCAACTGCCCGCCAACGGCACCGTCTATCAGGAGTGGGAGGCGCATAACCCCGATGAGTGGCAAAAAGACCCCAGCCTCAACCTGACCGGCGAGGATCGGGAGATCACCCCCTACGGCCACGAGTTCGAACGCAATCTCTACTTCCAGCTGCTCGATGAAAAGGGCGACTTGCTGCTGCGCGCCCCCAGCGCCCCGGATCAGCCGCTGGTCACCCTGGCCATCGGCTTTGACACGGTCGAAAAAGATAATCACCAGTGGCGCACCTTCACTCTCTACAACCAGCAGGAGCAGACCTGGCTGGTGGTAGCCGAGCGGGACGACGAGCGCAGCGAACTGGCCAGCAAGATGGCCACCCTCACCATGCTGCCGCTGCTGATCACCCTGCCGTTCCTGCTGGCCCTGCTCTGGTGGCTCATCACCCGCGGGCTGGCCCCCCTGCGCCAGCTGGCCCAGGCCATCAGTGAACGTCACCCCGCCAACCTGAGCCCGCTCAGCCTCAAGATAAGCGCGCAGGAGCTGACCCCCCTCACCAACGAGATCAACCGGCTGATGCAGGCGCTGGCGGAGACCATAGAGCGGGAGAAGCAGTTCACCAACGAGGCTGCCCACGAGCTGCGCACCCCGCTGGCGGTACTGCGGATCCACAGTGAAAATGCCCTGGCTGCCGATGATGACGCCAGCCGCCAGCAATCCCTGCACAAGATGCTGCAGGCCCTAGACCGCAGCGATCGGCTGATCCGCCAACTGCTGACCCAGGCCCGTATCGACAACCAGCAGGGACTGGTGCTGACCGAGCTGGAGATAGGCCACCTGCTGCAAGGCACCCTCGCGACCCTGGCACCCATCGCGCTCAAGAAGGATCAGCAGCTGTCGCTGGAGTGTGAAGTGCCGCAGCTGGTGATGGGGCAGGCCACCCTGCTCGAGCTGCTGTTCAGTAATCTCATCGACAATGCGCTGCGCTACACCCAGCCAGAGGGCGAGATCAGGGTGCGGGTACTGCGAGAGGGCAACCGGGTGAGGGTGGATGTGAGCGACAACGGCCCCGGCATTCCCGCCAGTGCCTTGCCCCGGCTGTATGAACGCTTCTTTCGGGTCAATCCCCAGCAGGGGGATGGCGTCGGCCTTGGCATGGCCATCGTCTCACGCATCGCCCAGTTGCACGGCGCCGACCTCGATGTCCACAACCGGCCGGAAGGGGGGCTGGAGGTGAGCGTGTTACTCCCGCTGCCGCCGGCAAGATAAGCGATAAGTAAAGAGCCCGCGATGCGGGCTCTTTACTTTCAATGACAATCTGGCTGCACGGTAAAGGTTCGACTGGCATCCACCGGGCCCAGCTCCGCCAGCAGACGGCGGCCCAGCAGCACCGGATAGATCATCTTGCTGCGATCCCGCAGGGTAAACCACTCCTCATACACCTTGTCCCCCAGACAGATGGACATGGTCACCGTTGGCCGCTGCTCCATACCGCCCGCCCCGCGCACCGTCACGCTGCGCTCGACCCTCCGTTCGAACTGTTGTTTGACCAGTTTGCCGCTGTCGGCATCGGTCACCACCAGCATAAAGCGCACCCAGGGCTTGCCATCCCGTTTGAATCTGGTGATGGAGCGTGCATCGAGGGAAGAGGTGAGCGCCCCGGTGTCGAGTTTCATCTTTACCGCCACGCCGGTGGGCAAAATAAGTCCCTTCTCGATCCAGCCATAGCTGGTCGGGGTCTCTGCCAGCGCACTGCCACACAGTGCCAGCATCAGGGTGATCCCCACCATCATCTTGCCCATTTTACTGCCCTGCCTTGTCAACCCTGCGCCCAGATCTACCACAGTCCCATTGTGGGTCAATCCGATTTATTTCAGCTACTTGGATAATATCTGGCGGGTCAGGAGAGAGACGACAAAGAGTGGCCGAACGGCGGCCCAAGCGGGCGGGAATATCGAAGGAGAGCAAGGCACCGAACGGTGCTGGATGAAACTGGTGGTTAACCTCAGGTTGTGACGCCAAAGGCTACCACAAGGATTTACAAATTATCAGTCTTGTTCTGAAGGGATTTTTGCCTACACTGTTGTAAACCGGAGGGCCTGAAAACCACCGGTTTTTTTGCGCCTGCCGAAAATTTGCCACTGCAAAAGTGACTTTCAACAAGGCTCAATAAGGAATTTGTAATGCGTATCGAAGAAGACTTGAAGCTCGGTTTCAAGGATGTCCTGTTCCGCCCCAAGCGCTCTACTCTCAAGAGCCGTTCCCAAGTAAGCCTGACCCGTCAGTTCACCTTCAAACACACTCAGACCCAATGGCAAGGCGTACCCGTTATCGCCGCCAACATGGATACCGTTGGCAGCTTCGCCATGGCGCGCACGCTGGCCGGTTTCGAGATGATGACAGCGGTACACAAGCACTACAGCCTTGAGCAGTGGCAAGCTTTCGTCAACGAGACCGACCCGGCGCTGCTGGGCCATGTGATGGTCTCCACCGGCACCTCGGCTGAAGATTTCGCCAAGACCCGCCAAATCCTCGCCATGTCCGAAGCGCTGCGCTTCATCTGTGTCGACGTGGCCAACGGCTACTCCGAACACTTCGTTGAGTTCGTACGCAAAATTCGTGAAGCCTGCCCCAACCACGTCATTCTGGCGGGCAACGTGGTGACCGGCGAGATGGTCGAAGAGCTGATCCTCTCCGGCGCCGACATCGTCAAGGTTGGCATCGGCCCGGGCTCGGTCTGCACCACTCGCGTCAAGACCGGTGTCGGTTATCCGCAGCTCTCCGCCATCATCGAGTGTGCAGATGCGGCCCACGGCCTCGGCGGCCAGATCGTCGGTGACGGCGGCTGTACCTGCCCGGGCGACGTAGCCAAAGCCTTCGGCGGCGGCGCCGACTTCGTCATGCTGGGCGGCATGCTGGCAGCCCACGAGGAGTGCGGTGGCGAGATCGTCGATGTAGACGGCGAACCCTTCATGAAGTTCTACGGCATGAGCTCCTCCAGCGCCATGGACAAGCACGCCGGCGGCGTCGCCGAGTACCGCGCCTCCGAGGGTAAAACCGTGCTGCTGCCCTACCGCGGCCCGGTCGAGAACGCCGTGCGCGACATTCTGGGCGGCGTGCGCTCCACCTGTACCTACGTGGGCGCCAGCCAGCTGAAAGAGCTGACCAAACGCACCACCTTTATTCGGGTTCGCGAGCAAGAGAACAACGTCTACGGCAAAGAGTAACCAGCCACAGACCGCCGTCACGCGCTGACGGTTAGAAGCCAGTCAACCGGTGTGCTATCCTGCGCACCGGTTTTTTTGCATCCGGGATCCCGAGCCATGACAACTCCCCTGCCCCCGTTTGACTGGGACATCTTCTGCTGCGTCGTCGACAACTTCGGCGACATCGGCGTCACCTGGCGACTAGCCCGCCAGCTAAAACGGGAGGGGAATATTGCGGCACATGGCAATGAGGTTCAGGTGCGGCTCTGGGTGGATGACCTGGCAAGTTTCGCCCGCATCTGTCCAGGTCTCGACCCGGCGCAGGATGGCCAGTGGGTCGATGGCATCTATATCCAGCACTGGCATGAGACCCTGCCGAGCGACATGACCCCGGCCAAGGTGGTGATCGAGGCCTTTGCCTGCGAGCTGCCCGCCCCCTTCATTGAACGAATGGCCGAACTGATGGCGAGCCAACCCAAGCCCCCCTGCTGGATTAATCTGGAGTACCTCTCGGCGGAGAGCTGGGTCGAGGATTGCCACGGTCTCGCCTCGCCCCAGCGGGTTGGCAATCAAAGCCTCAATAAATACTTCTTCTTCCCGGGCTTTACCGCTAAAACCGGCGGCCTTTTGTGCGAACGCGACCTCATCACCGAACGGGAACAGTGGCAGCAAGATGAGGCGGGACTTACCGCCTACTGGGCCAGCCTCGGTTTGCCGCCAAAACAAGAGCACGAGCTGCGGGTCAGCCTCTTTACCTACGAGAGCGATGCGCTGAAGAGTCTGGTCGAGAGCTGGTGCCAGAGCGCCACGCCCGTCACCCTGCTGCTGCCGCTGGGGCGCTCTCTCAACGATGTGCTCACCGGTGCCGGTCTGACTGATGCCATCCCTGCAGCCAACGCGGGGGACCTACTCCACTCGGGCAACCTCACCATCAAGCTGCTGCCGATGACCGATCAGGCTGGCTACGATCGACTGCTGTGGAGCTGCGATCTCAATCTGGTACGCGGGGAGGACTCCTTCGTGCGGGCCCAGTGGGCGGCTCGTCCTTTCCTCTGGCACATCTACCAACAGGAGGAGGAGGCCCATCTGGTCAAGCTGGAGCAGTTCCTTGACCACTACTTATCCGATCTACCCGCCGAGTGCGGCCAATGGCTGCGCCGCTTTAATCTGGCTCTCAACCGTGGTGAAGATTGCCGCGAACTTTGGACCCAATGGCCACGATATAGCGCCATTTGGCAGCAACATGGGCGAAGCTGGTCACAGAAGTTGCTCCGGGATGGGGATCTCGTCACACGGTTGGTGAAATTTTTAGAAAGCCGTATATAATCTGGCAGTTTTTATCCGTCCGTTTCACGAACAGGAATTTTTTACATGAAAACCGCACAGGAAATCCGCGCTGGTAACGTAGTCATGATCGGCACCGAGCCGATGGTGGTTCAGAAGGCTGAATTCAACAAATCCGGCCGTAACTCCGCCGTGGTCAAAATGAAGCTGAAGGGCCTGCTGAACGGCAGCGCTACCGAGACCGTCTTCAAGGCCGACGACAAGCTGGACGTTGTTCAGCTGGAACGTAAAGAGTGCACCTACTCCTACTTCTCCGACCCCCTGTATGTCTTTATGGACACCGAGTACAACCAGTACGACGTAGAGAAAGACAACCTGGGTGACGTGCTGAACTACCTGGTAGACGGCATGGAAGACATCTGCGAAGTGACTTTCTACAACGAGAAAGCCATCTCCGTAGAACTGCCGACCACCATCGTGCGTGAAGTTGAGTACACCGAGCCGGCTGCCCGTGGCGACACCTCCGGTAAAGTGACCAAGCCTGCCCGTCTGAAAGGCACTACCTACGAGCTGGCTGTTGCCGCTTTCGTAGAGATCGGTGACAAGATCGAAATCGATACCCGCACCGGCGAATTCAAGCGTCGCGTCAACTAATTGACCGCTTTGAATTGATTACAAAAAAGCGAGCCACCGGCTCGCTTTTTTATTGCCTCCGAGTTGCCATCACACCGCCCGCCTTCAGAAAATCCCGCCGCCGCCGCTAACCCAGATAACCGGGGGAGCACACTATGGCCAGATTATCCTTATCACTGCTGTTATTGACCTTGCTGGCTGGCCATGGGGCAGAGGCGAGCGAGGTCGCCCCCCCCGTTGCCGAACCTATGCCCCTCGACCACTGGCAAGCCAGCGACTGGAAAGGGTTGCCCGATGCTACCCAGATCGACAAGCAGACGGTGCTGTTCGCCAAACACGACAGTGAAAACTATCTGGGGCTCGCCATTTTACTGCCCGACTGGCAGCGCAGCGGCCAACTCTGGCAACTGACTCGCGCTCTCAGCCGGCTGGGCTTTGATACCCTGCTGCTGCTGCCCTCCCCCCAGCAGACCGAACTGGACCCAGCCGCCGAGAAAAAAGCGAAAAACAGCGATGAGTTTCGCAAGCAGTTTGCCGAGCGGATCAGCAAGCTGGCCGATGCCAAGCTGCAGGAGGGGGGCTTCAAGCTGATCCTGGCGCAAGGTACCGGCGCCGCCTGGACTGCCAATCTCATCGCCAGCGAACAGTTGCCCGCCCCCGACGCGCTGGTGCTGCTCGATGGCTTCTTCCCCAATCAGCAGAGCAACCAGACCCTGGCCAAACAGGTGGCTCAGGCGGCCATCCCCACCCTGGACCTCTATCAGGAGGATGGCGGTCGCTGGCCACTGCTGGCCGCCGAGGCCCGCAAAAGCGAGAGCCGGCGCAGCAACAAGCTCAACTATCGCCCCTACGCCCTGATGGAGCTGGAGGAGACCCCCACCCGCATTCAGGGCTGGCTCAACCATCTGGGCTGGCTCTAAACCGGCCGCTAGCGTGGCACAATAAAGCGCGCAAGCTCACATCTGCCGGATAAAGCCCAGCCATGACACAGCGGCGAGCTGGCAATGACTGTATCCTGTTTGGCATCATGATCCCTCGACACCGGAAAAATGGCAGGAAGGACCATGCAGCAAATCGTATTTCTCGACAGCGATACCCTGGATGCGGGCATCACCCTGCGTCATCCCGACTTCCCCCACCACTGGCAGAGTTATCCCAGCACGGCCCCGGAACAGGTAGTCGAGCGGCTGAAAGATGCCAGTATTGCCATCATCAACAAAGTACGGATCGGCGCCGCCGAGCTGGCCCAGCTACCGGAGCTCAAACTCATCGCGCTCGCCGCCACCGGCAGCGACAACGTGGATCTGGAGGCGTGCCACGCCGCCAACGTCGGGGTGTGCAATATCCGCAACTATTCGGGCCCCTCGGTGCCGGAGCACGCCATGGCGCTGATGCTGGCACTGTCGCGCAACCTCTTCTGCTGGCGCCAGTCGCTGCTGGAGGGGCGCTGGCAACAGAGCGGCCAGTTCTGCTTTTTCGACCACAACATCATGGATCTGCACGGCAAGCAGCTTGGCATCATCGGCAAAGGAACGCTCGGTCAGGCGCTCGGCGAGCGGGCCAAGGGGATGGGGATGACAGTGCGTTACGCCCAGAGCCAGGTCGGCACCAGCCACGACGAGGATCGCCTCCCCCTCGACGAGTTGCTGCAAAGCTCGGACGTCATCAGCCTGCACTGCCCGCTCACCCCCTACACCCGCAACCTCATTGGCGAGCGGGAGCTGGATCTGATGAAACCGGGAGCCCTGCTGATCAACGTCGGCCGTGGCGGACTGGTGGATGAGGAGGCGCTGCTGCAAGCGCTGGCCAATGGCCGCCTCGGCGGTGCCGGTTTCGATGTAGCGAGCGTCGAACCTCCGCCTCCCGACCATCCCCTGATGAAGGCGCTGCAATACCCTCACTTCATTCTGACCCCCCATGTGGCCTGGGCCAGCGAGGAGTCTATGCAGCGTCTCGCCGATCAGCTGATCGACAACATCAACGCCTTTGCCGCCGGTCGCCGTCAGCACCGGCTGGTGTAACCGCACAAGCGAGTAACCGCAAAATCGAGTGACCACACCATGCAAAACGGGACCAACAGGCCCCGTTTTGCATCTTCCGCACTCACTGCACACGCATCAATTGTCGTCGTGCCATCTGTGCTTCTTATGCTTTTTGTACTTCTTGTGGTGCTTGTGATGGTGATGATCATCGTCATCATCGTAATAGCGCTCCTGACTCTGGTGGCCATCGCCAGTCTTGGCACCGATGGCCGAGCCACTCGCCCCACCAACCCCGGCGCCGATCAGCTGGCCGGTATCACCACCGACACTCTTTCCGATGGCGGCACCGCCCAGCGCCCCCACCGCGCCGCCAAGGGCCGCTTCATTCTTGTTGCCCTTGTTGGCCGTCGCCGCACCACCGGCTGCGCCGCCAATGGCCGCACCTACCAGCGCACCGGTATCTCCCCCCAACTCCTTGCCGATCATGGTGCCCGCCACCCCGCCTGCGCCACCACCGAGAATGGTGTTGAGAGTTTCCGAACCGTGGGCCGCAGTGCTGCCCAGCAATGACGCCCCCAACAGAGCCAGAGCACCGATGCCACGCGTACTCATATCCATGGATACTCCTGTCAAACCTGATTAATAATCAGCAGCACTATACAAAGAGCTATCAGGTTCGCCAGCCAGCAGAAAACAGGGATGCGACAGTCAATGGCAGTACAGTCACAGCCAACACAGGAAGAGTAGAATCAACCTATTGAATTAAAACGTGAAAATTAACATTGAACCAGACAGTCACGACAAAGTGACCGATAACCTGGCAGCCGCGTCCTGTCGAATAGTCAGCGCGCTGGGACAAAAGCTGTCAGTCAAGGGCCCCTGCCACCCCTTCAGCCAGATGCCAGCAGTTCCGGCCAGCCTCCTTGCTGCGGTAGAGGGCAGCATCAGCCCGCTCGAAGATAGGGCCGGCGGCAGGAGAATGGCAGGCGCCGCCGGCACTCAGGGTGATCGGCCCATGGTGTTCACGCCACTGTTGCTGACGCACCAGTTCAAGCAGACAACCGAGTTTCTCCGCCAACTCATCCTGTGGCTGTTGCAGCAGAGCGGCAAATTCATCCCCACCTATCCGGTAAACCGTACTCACCCCCAGCACATCAGCAAGACAGTTGGCCACCCGACACAGCACCTGATCGCCGAAGGCATGGCCCTGGCTGTCGTTGATCCCCTTGAAGTGATCGACATCAAACAGCAGCAGCCAGAAGCACGCCCCCCTCTGCTCCAGTGCCGCCTTGTGCTGCTCGAAGGCTCGTCGGTTCATGATACCGGTCAGGGGATCCCGCAACAGCGCATCCTGCCCCTTGAGAAAACTGGCCCTGACCTGATCGATCTCGTTCAGGCTACGCCGCACGAACCAGGTCTTGGGCTCACTGACAGGCGCTGAACGCTCCAGATCGCGCACGATGCCGGTCAATGAGCCCGACACCAGCTCCTGCTCCTGGCGGAAGATCCGCACCAGAAGACTCAGGCTGCAACACCAGATGGCAAACAGAGAGAGCAGTGGAAAAACCACCATCTGCAACGCATCGTAGAGGCTGTCACGAAACAGTACTGGCGGCAGATAGATGTTGAGATCCCAACCAATATCCGCCAGCTCACGCTTGATATAAGTCCCATGCCACAGCACATCCAGGCCGAGCCACTGCTGACTCTGATGCTGCTTGATGGTGTTGGTCGCCAGCAGATCCATATTGCTGCCCACTACCAGCTGATCAGTGTCACGCAAGGTCAGATAGAGTGCCGCCTGATTACTACCGACCGTGCGCTGCAGCGCCTGCTGCAGCGAGTCGAATGACATGTCAACCATCAGCAGACCCAGCAACTGCCCCTGCTCGTCCCTCACCCGTTTGATCAGGCTGAGAATCAGCTCCTGAGTATTGTATTCAGGGTAGGGGCCAAACCAGACGGGCTCGTCGCCCGGCATGGCGGTCACCTGATACCAGGGGCGCAGCGCTGCCTTATAACCTGGGGGCGCGAGCCACTCCGGGTAACTGTCGATGCGATCCGCTTTCAGGTTGTAAAAGTAGATATAGTGGTTGCCGGGCTTGATCTGATGGGCAATAGCCCAGATGGGAGAGTCGGCCGGCTCGCCGCGGGCTATCTTCTCCTTGTCTAGGGAGCCCTCCAGCACTGCCAGTTGCCGCTCATTGACCTTCACCATCTCGTGGATCAAGGACGCCTCAACGGAGGAAGCCATGTGACCGAAGCCGGATACCGTCATGTCGATATCCCGCAGATAGCTGGCAATGGCCATGATGATCGTCACGATCAGGATCAACAAGCCAAGCAGTGCGGAGAGGGGGGCCAGCACATAGTAACGCTTGTTGAGATACGAGCGGCTCACATGACATCCGAACAGGGGAAAACATAGCGGGATTGTGCGAGAGAAAGGAGAGTGAATCATTGATTAATATCACTTCAACGCCCCTTTAATGACATTTCCAATACTAACAAAACATCAAGGTTCGCAAACGAATATCAACTGACAGGAAAAACGCTAGTTACCCCGGGTTAACCCCGCTCTGCATTGCGGGTGTTATAGTCTATACCTGACGCGGCCGGCGCTGGACACACCGTCCATCACCGGCTGCAACGCCAAGCAGAACAAGGAGATGTTATGAGCAGTCCGTTTATCGAACAGATCAAAGCACGTCGTACCATCTATGCCCTGGGCAGCCAGGTGTCCCATACACCGGAACAACTGACGGCCCTGATCCAGGATGCCATCAGGCACAGCCCCTCCTCCTTCAATTCCCAGAGCTCCCGCGCCGTCATCCTGTTTGGCACCCAGCACCATAAGCTGTGGGATATCGTCAAAGCCGAGCTGAAAAAGATCGTGCCGCCGGAGGCCTACGCCCAGAGTGAGGCCAAGGTGGATGGCAGCTTCCGCGCAGGTTTCGGCACTGTGCTGTTCTTCGAAGACACCGACGTCATCAAGGATCTGCAGCAAAAGTTTGCCCTCTATGCAGACAACTTCCCCATCTGGTCGGAACATGCCACCGGCATCGCCCAGTTTGCGGTCTGGACCACCCTGGCCCAGGAGAAGATCGGCGCCTCCCTGCAACACTACAACCCCCTCATCGACGAGGCGGTACGCAAGGAGTGGAACCTGCCAGCCAGCTGGCTGCTGCGTGCCCAGATGCCCTTTGGCAGCATCCAGCAACCGGCCGGCGACAAGACCTTCATCGACGATGCCACCCGTTTCCGCGTTTTCAAATAACGGCCAGATAGCAAAACGCCCCCGCATCTCGGGGGCGTTTTTATTGCGACATCAAGAGTTCGGATAGCGATGGTTCATACCGCAATCTGCGGTCGTCACGCACTCGCACCACAGCTCAGGCGGGCAGCGTCACCAGCAGGGATGTCTCTCCAGGTTCCACCTTCACCTCGTGCCAGCCTCAGCCGTGCTGACTACTTAGCTGTTCGATAATGGTGGCGCGCAGCAGGGCTCGCCCTTCGTCGATGCGAGTTGATCGGGAGAGTCCTTTCGCCCACATCAGCGCCAGGGTTCGACTCAGCACTGGCTCGTGCAGCGCCACGACTTTCAGCTGGGGATCGCGCAGGTTCGCGGCATAGAGTCCGGGCAGGATAGCAACTGCCAACCCTGAGCGCACCAAGCCGTAAAGCGTCTCGACATAATCTGTGGTGTATCTGGGCTTGAGCCCGGGCAACTGGCTCTGGGCCAGTCCGTTGACCTGCCGGCTGACGTTGCCTCTGGCAAAAAGGGCGATGTCGCGGCGGGTCAGCTCATGCCAGCTGATGGCCTCTTCCCCTGCCAGCGGATCCTGCTGGTTGATCACCGCCACCAGCGCATCGTCCAGCAGCGGCGTCACCTCCAGCGAGTCGGGCAACTCGCCATCCAGCACGCCAATTCCCGCATCCAGAGCCCCCTCGGCCAGCGCCTGCAACAGACCGTCGTTGGTGTGATCCTGAAACTCGACCCGCAAGCCCGGAAATTGCTGCTGCAGACGGGCGGCCGCCAGCGGAAACATCAGGGTGCAGGCCGACGGGATCAGACCGATGCGCAGGGTGCCATCGCCCCCTTCGACCATCACCTGCTGCATATCGGCAAAAGCGGCGTGGGCTACATTGAGCAGCCCTTTGGCGTGGGGCAGGATCGCCTCCCCCTGTTCGGTCAGGGTAACCGCCTGCGCGGTACGGTGAAACAGTTTACCGCCAAGCACAGATTCAATCTGGCGCAGGGCACTGCTCAGGGCGGGCTGGCTGATGGCCATCTGATTGGCCGTTTCGGTGAAGTGGCGCAGCTGGGCCAGCGTGACAAAATACTGGATCTGCTTGAGAGAGAGCGCAGGCAGACGGCGCCAGGGTTCGGACATGAAATCGACAACCGGAGAAAAACGTTTGCAGCAGCATAACCCTTTCTTATCCAGTTATAAATTCTTTGCGCTATGCACGGGCCAATCCCCTCCTTAAAGTGGGCCCATTATTCCCCTTGTCAGGCCATCTCCTTCATGTGTGAACAAGATGCATCCCTCAACTTGCGCCGCCGCGCCGTGCAGGCAGCCCTCGGCGAAGCCCCCTTCGATCTGCTGCTGACCAACGCCAACCTGATCGACATGGTGACCGGCGAGATCCGCCCCGTCGACGTGGGGTTGGTCGGCCCGCTGATCGCCAGCGTCCATCCGGTCGGCACCTTCCAGCAGGCACGCGAGACCCACGATCTGGCCGGCGCCTATCTCTCGCCCGGTCTTATCGACAGCCATGTCCATGTGGAGAGCTCCCACCTGACGCCGGAGCGCTACGCCGATGTGGTGGTCGCGCAGGGCACCACCACCATCTTCTGGGATCCCCACGAACTGGCCAATGTGCTCGGGCTGGCGGGGGTGCGCTATGCCATCGACGCCAGCCGCAATCTGCCGCTGCGGGTCATCTGCGCCGCCCCCTCCAGCGTTCCCTCGACGCCGGGTCTCGAGATGTCGGGCGCCGACTTCCACGGCCCTGAGATGGCCACCATGCTGGAGTGGCCAGAGGTGGCGGGGATCGCCGAGGTGATGGACATGCAGGGGGTGCTGGGCGGCAGCGAGCGGATGACCGGCATTCTGCACGCCGGTTTGCAACGCAATGCCCTGATTGAGGGACACGCCCGGGGCCTCACTGGTCACCGGCTGCAAGCCTATCTCGCCGCCGGGGTCAGCTCGGATCACGAACTCACCTCGGCTGCCGATGCGCTGGAGAAGCTGCGGGCCGGGCTCACCCTCCAGCTGCGCGGCTCCCACCCCTACCTGCTGCCGGAGATCGTCGCTGCGCTGAAACAGCTGCCCCACCTCTCCTCCCAAATCACCCTCTGTACCGACGATGTGCCGCCCGACATGCTGCTGGAGAAAGGGGGCATGATTGCGCTGGTCAAGCTGCTGGCAGAGCTGGGGCTGGCGGTGCCCGACGTGCTGCGGATGGCCACCCTCAATGCCGCCATCCGGCTGCAGCGCAACGATCTGGGGCTGGTTGCTGCCGGCCGCTGCGCCGACCTGGTGGTGTTCGACAACCTCACCGATCTCAACCCGCTCTGGGTCTACAGCGGTGGTCAGCGGGTCGCCCGCCATGGCGCCATTCTCAAACCCTCCGAGCATGTCGCCGGTTGTCAGGCGCCGCGCGATACCATGCAGATCCCCCTGCGCACGCAGGAGGAGTTCATCATCCGGGTACCCGGGCTGACTGCGGGTCGGGCCCGCTTCAAGACCATCAAGGGGGCTCGCTTCACCCAGTGGAGTGAAACCGAGGTTGAGGTTCGGGATGGTCAGGTCATCGTGCCTGCGGGATTTAGCCTCATCTCGGTGCAACACCGCCATGGCCGCCATCAGGCGGGCACCCGGCTGGCGCTGCTGGAGGGGTGGGGCGAGCTGCAAGGGGCCATCGCCACCAGCTACTCCCACGACTCCCACAATCTGGTGGTGCTGGGGCGCGACCCGCAAGAGATGATGCTGGCCGCCAACACTCTGATCACCAGCGAGGGCGGCATGGCGGTCGTCCAGCAGGGTGAGGTGCTGGCCCACGTTGCCATGCCCATCGCCGGCATGCTCTCCGACCTGCCGGCCAGCGAGCTGGCCGCCAGCTTCCACGCTCTGCGCGAAGTGAGCGGCAAGGTGGTGGAGTGGGAGCCCCCCTACCGTGTCTTCAAGGCCATCGAGGGAACCTGCCTTGCCTGCAATGCGGGGCCCCATCTGACCGATCTCGGCCTCACCGATGGCCTGACCCGCGAGATTGTCGACCCCTTTATCTGCTGCTGGCCCCACGATGCCAGCCAAGCCGATTAACCTCGAGGAGAACAGCGTGAACCCTGTCGCCATTATTCTGGATACCGACCCCGGCATCGACGATGCCGTTGCCATCGCCGCCGCCCTGTTTCACCCCGGGATCGAGCTGGCGCTCATCACCACGGTCGCCGGCAACGTCGATGTCAGCAAGACCACCCGCAACGCCCTGCGCCTGCTGCACTTTTTCGGCCAAGAGGTGCCGGTGGCACAGGGGGCCAGCCAGCCCCTCGTGCGCCCCCTCGACAATGCCAGCCATATCCACGGCCACTCCGGCCTCGATGGTTACGAGTTTGCCGAACCCGGGCAACAGCCGATACCGGAGCATGCCGTCGAAGCCATGAAGGCCACCCTGCTCGCCAGCGAACAATCCATGACGCTGGTGCCCATCGGGCCGCTGACCAATATCGCCCTGCTGCTCACCCTGCACCCCGAGTGTCGGGAGAAGATCGCGCGGATCGTGTTGATGGGCGGCTCGGCCGGTCGGGGCAACCACACCCCCAATGCCGAGTTCAATATCTACGTGGATCCGGAGGCGGCTCACATCGTCTTCAGCAGCGGTCTGCCCATCGTGATGTGCGGACTCGATGTCACCAGCCGGGCCACCCTGACCGGCGAGATGATTGCGGCGCTGCCCGCCCTCAACCGCACTGGCGCCATGCTCCACGCCCTGTTCGGCCACTATCGCGGCGGCAGCATGCAGACCGGGCTAAAGATGCACGATCTCTGCGCCATCGCCTATCTGGTACGCCCCGACCTCTTTATCACCCGGGCCTGCCATGTGGCCATCGAGACCCGGGGTGAACACACCCTCGGCACCACCTCGGTGGATATCAACAACCGGCTCAAGCGACCGCCCAACGCCGAGGTGTGTCTCGATATCGACGTGCCCGGATTCAGGGCCTGGTGCATGGAGACCCTTGCCCGCGCCATCTGATCCCGAACCGCCAGCCCGCTGGCCCATTCACATCAAGAAGAGAGTGTTGGAAACATGCTGGAAATAATTGTCAGCACCCTGATCCTGGTCATCTGCGGCTATCTCATCGCCAAAAACTACGATGCCAAGATAGTGCTGTTTGGCGCTGGGCTGCTGCTGATGTTTGCCGCCGTCGGACTGGGCCACCCCCTGCTGCCTGCGGCGCAGAGCAGCGGCCTCAGCTGGCTTGATCCCTTCGTCCAGATCAAGCAGATCTTCATCAGCCAGATGGGCAATGTCGGCCTCACCATCATGGTGCTGTTCGGCTTCTCCAGCTACATGAGCCACATCGGCGCCAACGACGTCACCGTCACGCTGCTGACCCGCCCCTTGAGCCGCATCCGCTCCCCCTATCTGCTGGTGCCGGTGATTTTCCTGCTGGGCAATCTGCTCTCGCTGGTGGTGCCGAGCGCTGCCAGTCTGGCGGTGTTGCTGATGGCGACCCTCTATCCGGTACTGAAGGCATCGAACATGTCCTCCCTTACCGCGGGGGCCGTCATTGCCACCACTGCCACCATCATGCCCAGCCCGCTGGGGGCCGATAACGTGCTGGCCGCCCAGAAGCTGGGCATCCCGCTGGTGGAGTACATCGTCTCCTACCACGCCCCCATCTCGCTGCCGACGTTGGCGTTGATGGCGGTGGTGCACTACTTCTGGCAAAAGGCGATGGACAAGCGGCAGCAGGCGCGCGGCGGACTGGAGGAAAAGGAGGAGTCGCTCGCCGTACCCACCGGCTTGCCACCCGCCTACTACGGCATCTTCCCGGTGCTGCCACTGGTGCTGGTGCTGCTGTTCGGCATCTGCTTTACCCATATCTCCCTCGGGCTGGTGGAGATCACCTTCGTCTGCCTGCTGCTCACCATAGGGGTGGAGCTGCTGCGCAAAGGCAATATCAAGGAGACCAGCAAGGAGTTCGCCATCTTCTTCACCGGTATGGGGACGGGTCTGGCTCAGGTGGTCTCGCTCATAGTAGCGGCCAGCATGCTGGTGGAGGGACTGAAAGCCATCGGCATCATCGATACCCTGGTCGATAGCGTGAAACACATCGACGGCGTCGGTTCCATCTTGATGTTCTTCTTCTCCGGTACGGCGGCGCTGATCGGCTTTATCAGCGGCAGTGGGCTGGCAGTCTTCTACTCCTTTATCAACATCATTCCCGAGATCACTGAGAAGGTCGGCGTCAACAGTGTCGCGGTGGCCCTGCCGATGCAGCTCACTGCCAATCTGATCCGATCCATGTCGCCGGTCGCCGCGGTGATCATCGTCATCGCCTCGATCACCGGCAGCAATCCCATCGAGATCATCAAGCGCACCTCGGTGCCCATCATCTCGGGCATCATCTGCTGCATGACCCTCTCCTACCTGCTGTTCAGCTAAACCAGCTCCATCTGCAGGCGATCAATCCGGTCGCCTGCAGACGGTTTTTTACCTCCGGTTGAAAGTGAACCCACTGCATGTAAACGCCCGGAAGATAATCGGTGGGGATCGTCTATAACTTTTGCGACCAAGAGCCACATACGCCTGAGTAACTGACCGCCAGCCATCAGGCTCAGCCCCCTAATTCAACTCCCAGAGCTCTCGTGCCGTCATTCTTGGTTGGCGCCCTGCATCGACAGCATCACCAGCAAGGACTCGCCTTTCCCTGACACCACTCTCACCTCGCGCCAGTCGCGGATCACCGCCACCACCGCAGGGTTGAGCGGTGCATCGCCCCCCACCTGTACCACGGCGCAGCCTGCACGCAGGGCGCTCTCAATACCGGCCGGGGCATCCTCAAATACCAGACAGCGAGCGGGTGGCACGCCAAGCCGTACAGCGCCCAGCAGATAGGGCTCGGGATCGGGTTTGCCATTGACCACCGCTTCGGCTCCCACCAACACGTTAGGCAGCGGCAAACCGGCACAATTCAGGCGATGGCGGGCAACCCGCTCACCAGCGGAGGTCACGATGGCCCAAAGCTCTGGCGGCAAATGGCGCAGCAACTCGCCAGCTCCTGCGATGGCGTCGCCGCCGGTATGCAGCATCTCCAGCTCGTCGAGCCGCGCCGCTTCCCGCTCCACATCCAGCTGCGGGGCCAGCTCCCGGATCACCTCGCGCGAACGTATACCGTGGCACATCGCCAACACTGGATCGGGATCGAGCAGATGTTCACGACACCAGAGCTGCCATACCTGCTCCACATCGCCTGTCGAGCAGACCAGGGTGCCATCCATATCGAGCAGCAGGGCGGATACCGACAGGGTGATCGTGTTCATGCCAGCACTCATACAGACACTCATACAGGCACCCCGGCCAGCTCGGGCAGAGAGCCAGAGAGCGCATCGGCAAAGGCCTGCTGCTGGGCGGCACGCTCATAACAGGCGAGCGCCTGCTCGGTACTGCCAGCCCACACTTGCAAGGGGCCGACCACAAACCCCTGTTGCAACAGGCTGGCGAGCAGCTCCCCAGCCTCCGGGGCCGCCAACGGCTGAGCCAGCACCAGCTTGCCCTTGATCAAAAACAGATAACGTTGGGTAGACATGATATGGCTCCTTATTCCGGTTCAGAGGAGGGCGATTCCCCCCTTGCCGAGCCATTAGAACAAGGCGATTAGATAATTTATAATCAATAAATCGCCACTTTGGATAACCAATTGGAATGAAATTCGACTTGAGGCAACTGCAGGCGTTTGTGACGCTGGCCGAGACCGCCAACTACCGGGAAGCGGCCAATCGCCTCTTCATTACCCAACCGGCCCTCACCAAGCAGATCCAGGGGCTGGAGCAGACGCTGGGCTGCACCCTGTTCAAGCGGGGCCGCCATGGTGCCGAGCTGGCGGCGCTCGGCGCTCGGCGCCCAGCTGCTCACTCAGGCAAGCGCACTGGTCAAACACGGCAGGGAGTTTGAACGTCACGCGCTGGCAGTGGCGAGTGGCGTGGCCGGTCGGCTCAAGATTGGGTTTGGCCTGTCGAGTTTCGCGCTGGCCCCTGCGCTGGTGGCCCGCTTCAAACAGCAGGTCACGGACGTGATGGTCCATCTGCAGGATATGCCCTCCGCGATCCAGCAGGAGCAGCTGCTCTCCGGCCAGTTGCAACTTGGTTTTATGCGTCGGCCAGAGACTCCGCTGTTGCAGGAGCATCGGCTGCTGACCGACCGGCTGGTACTGGCGGTGCCAACCCGGATGACCCAGCCAGATCCGTCATCGTTTGACGTCCAGCAGGCACTGACTAGTCAACCCCTGTTGCAGATGGTGGGCTACCGTTGTCCCGGCCTAACCCGGCAGATCGCCGGGTTTCTCGGCGCCAACCGGCTGACCGGCATGGTTCAAGAGGCAGAGGATATTCAGACTCTGGTGGCATTGGTTGCGGCAGGGATAGGTAATGCCATCCTGCCGCACAGCGTCAGCTTTATCGCGGGCCCGGACGTCACCCTCTATCCCCTCTTTGGCCCCTGTTCCGAGTGGGAGATAAGTCTGGTGTGGAACCCCGCCTTTGCCGACCCGATCCGCGATCGCTTCGTGCAGCTGGTCCTCGATCCCCATCCCGCACCGCACCCAGCCACAATCGATCGCTGACCCAGCCAAAAACTCCCGCAGACGGAACCAGGAGAAGATAGCGCTCAGCAATCGAGATGAATTAATCGGGCCTTTGTGAATCAAAACATTTCAATTAACACACCACTGATCTTCACAGGGGATGCCATCTCCTTCCCCATCCATCTTGGTACCAGGGCAGTTTTGTAAAAACCAGGTTGCCTCCTCGCAGGAGGTCATCTGGGAGCAATGCTGCCGACCATCACACTGGCGAGTAAAGGTCGCTGCCTGTGGCGTACTGAAGGTGGGACTAACCTCCTCTTGAGTAACTGGCGATGCGGGCGGCAAATAGGCAAAGAAACGGGAATAGATGGAAAAGAGGCCGACGAGCACCAGCAGAGGGATCAATTTGCCACTCCAGCTGCTCTTGCGACGTCGATAGGGGTTACTTCTCTCTCTGGTCGAGGTGGGTCGTGGCGGCTGACTTGCCGCCCGAAACGATGGCGCCGCTGATGGTGCGGCTGACCTTGTGGCTGATATTGCGGCCGACGGCACGGCATCCGCCAACGTGAGCGGGCGATCGGGGAAAAAGACCTGCAACGCCCTCGGTTTGCTATCCTGGCCACTGCCGATCAGATAGGTGACACGCTCCCCCGGCTCTGGCACCCGGCCATCTGATTGCAGCGCCGTAACATGCACAAACAGCCCTGCACTGCGTGCTCCATTGATTGCCTGCTCGGCGCCATTTTGCTCCGGCGTAATAAATCCAAAGCCGCGCGCCTCGTTCCAGCTCGCGATCCGTCCCTGATAACGCATCTGTCCATCCTTGTTGTTATCCATGTGAGCACTATCTTGCCCGACAATCATGTTGCCCAAAAGCGCTGCGGTCCGACAGGGAGCAGCTGAGTCAATCTCAAAACGGTGATCGGGCACAGCCTGCGTTAAGGATCAAGCCAGCTGGGACACCTTGATGATCTCGGCGATGCGACCCAGCATCCGCAGCGAGGTGTGGTGCTCGGTGGCATCTGCGGCGGCGCAGGCATCCTCCAGAATGGTGATTGCGTAGTCGCGATCGTGACCATCCCGCGCTGCCGCCTGAATGGCCCAGCTGGTGCTCACCCCGCACAGATAGAGGTGGTCGATGTGGTTGGCCCGCAGCGCAGGCTCCAGCGCCGTGCCATAGAAGGGACTGACCCTGGGCTTGGTCAGCACCAGATCGCCGAGCTGCACATCCAGATCAGGATGAAAGTCGGTGCCGCTGTCAGCCAAAGAGAGCGCCCCCAACTGGTGAGCGCGACCAAACATGGGAGACCCCTTGGGCTGCAGCTGATAGCCGCCGTCAAAGCCCACCTTGATCAGCACTACCAGCCAGCCGTTGGCGCGGGCATGGGCCAGCGCCTGATTGGCATGCGCGATGGCATCCTGCTCCAGCACATGGGCTGCGGAGGCGGCAATGCGCCCGTCGGGGTGGGCAATATCGTTGATAAAATCGATCACCAGCAGTGCCTTGTTCATCACCTTTGCTCCTTCGCGCATTCAGCCCGTGCTATCTGATTTCGACCTGTCAAACCAGCCCCAGTGCATAGCGCAGTGCCATCTCCTTTAAGGGGCCAGCTTTATCCGCCAGATTGAGGGCCAGATTGCGGGCCAGCTTGAGCGGGCCAATCTCGTTGCTGAACACCCCGTAGAAGAGATCCATCCCCGACTGCATCAGCAGGTTGTCGGGGCGACGGCGCCGCTCGTAACGCTCGGCCAACGCCAGTTGATGCCAGTCGGCGCCAGCTCCTTGCAGCAGATCAGTCCAGCAGGCCACATCCTTGAAGCCGAGGTTGACCCCCTGCCCCGCCAGCGGGTTGATGGTGTGGGCAGCATCGCCAAGCAGCACCACCCGACCGGCGTGATAGTCGTTGGCGTGGCGGCGCACCAGCGGGAAGCTCCCCTTGCCGGTGACGGTGAACCCGCCGAGCCGGCTTGGGAAGTGGCGGCGCACTTCGGCGGCAAGCCCTTCGTTGCTCATGGCCGCCAGCGCGCGGATACGGGCCGGGCTGTCATACCACACCAGAGAGCCGTGCTGACCGGGCAGCGGCAGAAAGGCGCGCGGGCCGCTCGGGGTGAACTGCTGCCAGGTGATATCTTCCTGCGCAAAGTCGGTGTCGATATTGATCAGCATGCAGTGCTGGCGGTACTCGAAGCGCGATACGCCGATACCCGCCAGCTTGCGGGTGTGGGATTCGGCACCATCGCAAGCCAGCACCCAGCGGGCCGCCAGCTCGGTGCCGTCGTCCAGAGTCAGCACAGCGTCATCTGCACTCTGGCGCAGGCTGGTCACCGCCGCCGGGGTATGGGTCTGGATGGTGGGGAAATCCTCCATCCGTTTGAGCAGGGCGAGCTGCACCAACCGGTTTTCGATGATGTAGCCGAGCTGGGGCAGACCGAGATCGGCGGCATTGAAGCGTGTGGCAAAACCGTCCAGCTCCCAGGTCTCCAGTCGGCGGTAGGGGCAGAGCCGCATCTGCTGCAGATGGTGCCAGGCACCGGCCTGCTCCAGCAGCGCCACCGAGGCCTGACTGATGGCAGAGACCCGCAGATCCAGCGGCTGCTCCGGCGCGTAATGCTCCGGCAGTTGGGTCTCGATGACCCGCACCGAGAGGCCCTGAGCCGCCAGCAGACAGGCGGTGGCGGCGCCCACCATACCGGCGCCGACGATGGCGATATCACACTGTTCCATACATTTATTCCTGAAAGGGTGCGTCCGGCGACAGCGCCCGGACGTGAACCGGATGGCAGCATGATAGCGCAAGGGAGGCTGATAAACAGTGAGACAAACGGGGAATTGCTGCGTCAAATCAAGGAGAAAGCTTATTGAGCTTGCTGGCAACAGGTATCGGGTGAGCACCATTGCCAGCTGGATATTAGCTAGGCAGTATCCAGATTGCGGAGTAAAATGCGCGGTCCTTTGACCATGCCGATTTCAAAACAAGTCAAGAGAAGCAATGAGCAAGAAACTTCACATTAAAACCTGGGGTTGCCAGATGAACGAGTATGACTCGTCCAAAATGGCCGACCTGTTGGATGCCAGCAATGGCTACACCCTTACCGAAGAGCCCGAAGAGGCAGATGTCTTGCTGCTGAATACCTGCTCCATCCGCGAAAAGGCGCAGGAGAAGGTGTTCCACCAGCTGGGACGCTGGAAAAAGCTCAAGGCCAACAAGCCCGGTCTGGTGATCGGCGTGGGTGGCTGCGTTGCCTCTCAGGAGGGCGATGCGATTCGCCAACGCGCTCCCTATGTGGATATCGTGTTCGGCCCGCAGACCCTGCATCGCCTGCCCGCCATGATCAAGGAAGTGCAAGAGGGCCGTGGTGCCCAGGTTGATATCGCCTTCCCCGAGATCGAAAAATTCGACAGTCTGCCCGAACCGCGCGCCGAAGGGGCCACCGCCTTCGTCTCCATCATGGAAGGCTGCTCCAAATACTGTACTTACTGCGTGGTGCCCTACACCCGCGGTGAAGAGGTGAGCCGACCGCTGGACGACGTGCTCTACGAAATCGCCCAGCTCGCCCAGCAGGGCGTGCGCGAAGTGAACCTGCTCGGCCAGAACGTCAACGCTTACCGCGGCCCGACCTTTGATGGCGGCATCTGCACTTTCGCCGAGTTGCTGCGTCTGGTAGCCGCCATCGACGGTATCGATCGCATTCGCTACACCACCAGCCACCCGATCGAGTTCACCGACGACATCATCGAAGTCTACAAAGATACCCCGGAAGTGGTCAGCTTCCTGCACCTGCCGGTGCAGAGCGGCTCCGACCGTATTCTGACCATGATGAAGCGCCCGCACACCATCCTGGAGTACAAATCCAAGATCCGTCGCCTGCGTGCCGCCCGTCCCGACATCACCATCAGCTCCGACTTCATCGTTGGCTTCCCGAACGAGACGGACGAAGACTTTGAAGCGACCATGAAGCTGATCGAGGATGTGGGTTTCGACATGAGCTTCAGCTTCATCTTCAGCCCGCGCCCGGGCACCCCGGCCGCCGACATGCCCGACGATGTCGACATGGAAGTGAAGAAAGCCCGTCTGGCCCGCCTGCAGCACGTCATCAACAACCAGGCGATGCAGATTGGCCGTGCCATGCTGGGCACCACCCAGCGCATCCTGGTGGAAGGGCCCTCCAAGCTCGACCCGATGCAGCTGTGTGGTCGCACCGAGAACAACCGGGTGGTCAACTTCGAAGGCCAGCACACCCTGATCGGCGGCTTTGCCGACGTGGAGATCACCGAGGTACGTCCCAACTCCCTGCGCGGCAAGTTCATCCGCGGCGAGAGCGAGATGAACCTGCGGATCGCCACCGCCCCGAGCGAAATCCTGGCCCGCCGCCCGGATAACGTACCGGACGAGCTGGGCGTTGCCGCCTTCACTCCCCATTAATCCCCTCCTCCCCATTCGCCCGGCGGATGGGGAGCGCCTTGAGACGAGGATATTGTGAGCCGACACATCTCGACCCTGAATCTGCATCTGGAGCCCGCCGACAACCAGCGCCTTGCCAGCCTGTGCGGCCCCTTCGATGACAACATCAAGCAGCTGGAGCGCCGCCTCGGCGTCGAGATCAGCTACCGTGACAGCCACTTCCAGTTGGTGGGCAAACCGGCCCAGCTGGATGCCGCCGCCGTCATCCTCAAACACCTCTATGTGGAAACCCAGCCCCTCAAGGGTGGCAAGGTGACCGACATCACCCCCGACATGGTCCATCTGGCCATTCAGGAGTCGCGGGTGCTGGAGCAGGATGACGAACCGGCGCCTAGCATCCCCTATGGCAAGGAGGTGACGGTCAAGACCAAGCGCGGTCTCATCAAGCCACGCAGCCCAAATCAGGCCCAGTACATTGCCAATATCGTGCGCCACGATATCTGCTTCGGCATAGGCCCGGCCGGTACCGGCAAGACCTATCTGGCGGTCGCGGCAGCAGTGGATGCGCTGGAGCGTCAGGAGATCCGCCGCATTCTGCTGACCCGCCCGGCGGTGGAAGCAGGCGAGAAGCTGGGCTTCCTGCCCGGCGATCTCTCCCAGAAGGTGGATCCTTACCTGCGCCCGCTCTACGACGCCCTGTTCGAGATGCTGGGCTTTGAGCGGGTCGAGAAGCTGATGGAGCGCAACATCATCGAAGTGGCGCCGCTCGCCTATATGCGCGGAAGAACCCTCAATGACGCCTTTATCATTCTCGATGAGGCCCAAAACACCACCACCGAGCAGATGAAGATGTTCCTGACCCGCATCGGCTTCAACTCCAAGGCCGTGGTCACCGGCGACATCACCCAGGTAGACCTGCCGCGCAACGCCAAATCCGGCCTGCGCCACGCGCTGGAAGTGCTGCCAGGGGTCGATGGTCTGTCATTCAACTTCTTCGAGTCCAAAGACGTGGTGCGCCACCCGGTGGTGGCCCGTATCGTGCAGGCTTACGAGGCATTCGATGCCAAACAGGCCGCCGAGAAGGTGGCCGGCCAAACAAACGCCAGCAAAGAGAGCGAGCAATGAGCGTAACCCTGGATCTGCAACTGGCCAGTGCCAGCACCGACGGCCTGCCCACCGAAGCCCAGCTGCAAGGCTGGCTCGACGGCACCATTCTCGGCTTCCAGCAGGAGGCTGAAGTGACGGTGCGCATCGTCGACGAGGCGGAGAGCAACGAACTCAACCTCACCTATCGCGGCAAGGACAAGCCCACCAACGTGCTCTCCTTCCCGTTCGAGGCGCCACCCGGCCTGGAGCTGCCGCTGCTCGGCGATCTGGTGATCTGCCGTCAGGTGGTAGAGCGCGAGGCCGAGGAGCAGGGCAAGCCCCTGATGGCCCACTGGGCCCACATGGTTGTGCACGGCAGTCTGCATCTGCTAGGTTATGACCATATCGAGGATGAGGAAGCCGAAGAGATGGAAGCGCTTGAGCGCGACATCATGCAGGAGCTCGGTTTTGCCGATCCTTATCTGAACGACGAAGAGTAAAGAACCGGATGGTCATCGTCTTGAAACAGCAGATGACCATCCTTATATAACCCGAACTATTTCAAGTGTGTTCATACGAGTAACCAAGAGAGAAAATGACCGACGATCACCCTAGTACCGGCTCGCCGAAGAAAACCTGGCTCGACAAGCTCAGCCAACTCTTCCAGGGCGAGCCAAAAGACCGCAATGATTTGGTAGACGTGATAGCCGATGCCGAAGAGCGCGACCTCATCGATCAGGACACCAAGGACATGATCGAGGGGGTGCTGGAGATCGCCGATCTTCGCGTGCGCGATATCATGATCCCCCGCTCCCAGATGGTGACCATCGAGAAATCCCAACCGGTGGATGCGATCCTGCCAGTGATCATCGAGTCCGGTCACTCCCGCTTCCCGGTGATCAACGAGGACAAGGATCATGTGGAGGGCATTCTGCTCGCCAAGGATCTGCTCCCCTTCGGGTTTGGCGGCCATCACGCCAGCGAGCCGCTGCAGCTCGAGAAAATCTTGCGCCCCACGGTGATCGTGCCGGAAAGCAAACGGGTTGACCGTCTGCTCAAGGAGTTCCGTGAAGAGCGCTACCACATGGCCATCGTGGTCGACGAATTTGGTGGCGTCTCCGGTCTGGTGACCATCGAAGACATACTGGAACTGATCGTTGGCGAGATCGACGACGAGTTTGACGACATCGAGGATGAGCCGGACGAAATCCGCCGCCTCAGCAAGCGGGTCTTCTCCATCAGCGCCCTGACCGAGATCGAGGATTTCAACGACTTCTTCGGCACCAAATTCAGCGATGAAGAGGTGGATACGGTAGGCGGTCTGGTGATGCACGCCTTCAGCCACCTGCCCAAGAAGGGCGAGGAGATCGAGCTGGACGGCTACCTGTTCAAGGTGATGCATGCCGACCGGCGTCGTCTGCAGCAGTTGCAGGTGAAGATCCCCGAGCACCACGCGGCGGCGCAATCCGAGCCGCAATAAGCAGATCCGCTCGATGTGTGAAACAACGCCCCGACCTCGGGGCGTTGTGCTCTCTGCCACCGGCATCGAGGCTCGCCGTTGCCCCGCTTACAGGTTAAGATACCGGCCATTCGACCCCAGTTGCACACCAAGACGAGCACCATCGCCCGTGAGATTATCCCCTTTTACTTCCAAAATTCTGTTAAGCCTAAGTGCATTGGCCTCTGGTGCCATCGCCGTGCTGGCCTTCTCCCCCTTCGGCTACTGGCCGCTGGTGATCCCCTCCCTGCTTGGCCTCTACGCCCTGCTGGACAAAGCAACGCCGAAACAGGCCGCCTGGCGCGGTTTTGGCTACGCCATGGGACTCTTTTTGCCGGGGCTGTGGTGGATCCACGTCAGCATGACCGAGTTTGGCGGCATCCCGCTGCCGGTCGCCTTTGTGCTGCTGGCCGGGCTCTCCGCCTATCTGGCACTCTACCCGACGCTCGCCTGCTGGGTCTTTGCCCGCTTCTTTGGCAGCCGTCACTGGAGCCGCTGGCTGCTCGCCTTCCCGGCCCTCTGGTTGGTGGCTGACTGGCTGCGCGGCTGGGTGATGACCGGCTTCCCCTGGCTCTGGTTTGGCTACAGCCAGATCGACGGCCCCCTCAAGGGCTTTGCCCCCATTCTCGGGGTGCAAGGCATCACCCTTGCTCTGCTGTTCTCCGCTTCCGCTATCTGGCTGGTGTGGAAATCCCGCTCCCCGCTCTGGCTGGCGGTGCCCGCCCTGCTGGTTGCCGGTGCTCACGGTCTGATGCAACTCAACTGGGTGACCCGTGGCGAACCGGTCAAGGTGGCACTGGTGCAGGGCAATATCGCCCAGTCCCTCAAGTGGGATCCGGAGGCGCTGGCCCCCACGGTGCGCACCTATCAGGACTTGAGCCGCGAGAATCAGGATGCTGACATTATCATCTGGCCGGAGTCGGCGATCCCGGCCATCGAGAAGGCGATGGGCCCCTATCTGGAGAATCTGGACAAGGCGATGAAGGTGAACGATACCGGCCTGCTGGCGGGGATTATTCACTACGACGAGCAGCAACAGCGCTTCTACAATACCGTGCTCGGCATGGGGGTGCAGGATGCGGATGGCAAGGAGTCCTACTTCTACAACCACTCCAACCGCTACAACAAGTACCACCTGCTGCCCATCGGCGAGTTCGTGCCGTTTGAAGATCTGCTGCGCCCCATCGCCCCCTTCTTCAACCTGCCGATGTCCTCCTTCAGCCGGGGTGACGAAGTGCAGCCAAACCTGATCGCCAAGGGGCTCAAGTTCGCCGCCGCCATCTGCTACGAGATCATCTTCCCGGAGGAGGTGCGCCGCAACGTCAATGCCGATACCGACTTCCTGCTGACCGTCTCCAACGATGCCTGGTTCGGCACCAGCATTGGCCCCTGGCAGCATATGGAGATCGCCCGGATGCGCGCGCTGGAGCTGGCTCGTCCGCTGCTGCGGGACACCAACACCGGCATCACCATCGTTACCGAAATCGACGGCAGCATCATCGGCCAGATCCCGCAGTTTGAAGCGGGCGTGCTGCGCAGCGAAGTGCGTCCCGCCCACGGCGAGACCCCCTACCTGCGCTTTGGCCGCTGGCCTCTCTACGGTCTGACCGTACTGCTGCTGGGTCTGGCGCTGGCCCTGCGTCCCAAGGCTCACCCCTGGGCCCGCGAGCTGTAATGGCCATCCGCAATCCCTGATAAACAACGAGGCGCCCGCAGGCGCCTCGTTTTTTTCATCTCCAATCAAAGCGATATGCCTGAGAAGGACATAAAGCCGAGGGACATCAGCCCCGCCACGATAAAGGTGATGCCGATGCCCCGCAGCCCCTCGGGGACATCGGCGTACTTCAGCTTCTGGCGCAGTCCGGCCATGGCGACAATGGCCAGCAGCCAGCCAAGCCCCGAGCCAGCGCTGTAGACCAGCGACTCGATGAAATCGTAATCCCGCTGCGCCATAAACATCACCCCGCCAAAGATGGCGCAGTGCACCGTCAACAGCGGCAGATAGATGCCGAGTGCCTGATAGAGCGCCGGAACGTACTTGTCGAGCACCATCTCCATCACCTGCACCAGCGCCGCCAACACCCCGATGTAGATGATGTAATCGAGAAATCCCAGATCGAATTCGCCGAAAAAGGTGCTGCCTGCCCGCAAGATATGGCGGTAAATCAAGTTGTTGAGGGGAATGGCGATCACCATCACCACCAAGATCGTCATACCAAGGCCAAAGGCGGTGTTGATGTTCTTCGAGACGGCCAGAAAGGTACACATCCCCAGAAAGAATGCCAGGGCGAGGTTCTCGACAAAGATTGAGTGAATAAACAGGTTGAGGTAGTAGTCCATAGGGTGTGCTCACCAGGTGTTTGCGCAAAGAGAAAGTCTGCCTCTGGCCGATGGCCAGCAGCATGGACGAAACAACAGAAAGCGCGGACGCAGCACCGGACGATAGAGCGCAGGCTGCAGGTGTCAGCCTGCCCCGTCAGTCAATCGGGAGCGTTAAATCCGTGTGAAAACGTGGATGAGCGTCCGCCAGCCGGGTGAGCTAGTCGCCGTGACAGAAACGATATTGCAGGTGGCGACAGCGCAGCAGCCGTCGGTGCAAATAACCGAAGTAGACGGGGAGCTGCCTGACATAGAGAAGAGGGAGAACCAGTAGCAGACCGCAGAGCAGGCCGAGGATATCGTGCTGGAACCAGGCCAGCACCATCTGATAGCGCTCGGAATGAGTGGCCCCTTCGAGTCGCCGCCCCAGCTCGAAGCCGAGTCGCCACTGGGAGGCAGGAGGAAGGCCGACACTGTTGACCAATCCCGGATCGGATTGCTCATGCAACTGCATCGAGACCTTCTGCCTGACCGACGCCTGATGAGGTGTTGCAGTGACCCCTACCGCAGCGAAAGCGGCAAACCATAGCAGGCTGGCGATAGCGAGGACCATCGCCCAGGTCGATAGTCGGCCAAAAGGCAGCAAAGAGTCAGTCCCGTTCAAACAACAAAATGATGCGGGGATGAATGTATCACAACGCCTCTTTTTCTTGAATTTGAAACCGTACTAACTGACGTAAAACGATACTAAAAACCCTCTTTCTAAGAAAGCCAGCAATTAAATACCAACATAACAAGGCGGTAGAGTCACCCCCGGGCCCACAGTAAAACGGCCACCCGAGGGTGGCCGTTGTCAGCGATCAGAGCAGCAATGCTACCTGCTCAGAGACCGGCCGCCTCCAGATGCTCCACCAGCAGCTGCACACTGCGGTTGCCGCGCCACTCGTTGACGTCAAGCCGGTAGACAAGCCGCACCCGCTTGACCGAGGCATCGGGCCAGCGCTTGAGATCGACGCCGAAGGCGATGGCATCCACCGCGTGGCCAGAATCGGTAGTCAGCATCATCTTGAGGTGCTTCTCCCCCACCAGCCGCTGCTGCACCAGCACGAATTCGCCGTCAAACAGCGGCTCGGGGAAGGCCTGACCCCAGGGGCCGGAGGCGCGAATAAGCTCCGCCAACTCGAGAGTGAGCTCGTCCGGCAGCAGCTCGCCATCGGTGAGCAGCACCCCGGTCAAGAGCTCCGGCGTCACCAGCTCGCTGATGACCGCCTCAAAGGCCCGCCCGAACGCTTCGATATTGGCCTTGGGCAGGGTCAGCCCCGCCGCCATGGCGTGGCCGCCAAACTTGCCCATCAGCCCCGGGTGGCGGGTGTCGAGCAGTTCCAGCGCATCGCGCAGATGCACCCCGGGGATGGAGCGGCCAGAGCCCTTGAGCTCGCTCTCGCTGCTCTCGGCAAACGCGATGACCGGGCGGTAGTACTTCTCCTTCACCTTGGAGGCCACCAGCCCCACCACCCCCTGATGCCACTCGTTGCGGTGCAGCACTATGCCCGACGGCACCTCGCCATCGTGAAACCGGATCTGCTCCAGGGTAGCGAGGGCCTCCTGCTGCATCCCCTGCTCGATCTCCTTGCGCTCCTGATTGAGGCTGTCCATCTCGGCCGCAAGCTGGCGCGCCAGCTTGAGATCATCGCAAAGCAGACAGGCGACCCCGAGGGACATGTCATCGAGGCGCCCTACCGCATTGAGGCGTGGCCCCAGTGCAAAACCAAGGTCGGAGGCAGTGAGGCGACGACCATCGCGGCCCGACACATCCACCAGCGCCTGAATGCCGGGGCGACAGCGCCCGGCCCGGATCCGCTGCAACCCCTGATGGACCAGGATGCGGTTGTTGCCATCGAGGGCCACCACGTCGGCGACCGTGCCGAGGGCCACCAGATCGAGGTAATCCGCCACATTGGGGGCGCGTAGCCCTTGCCGTTCGTACCAGCCAAGCTGACGCAGATGGGTGTTGAGGGCCGCCATCAGATAGAAGGCCACCCCCACCCCGGCCAGGGACTTGGAGGGAAAATCGCAACCGCGCTGATTCGGGTTGACGATGGCATCGGCATCAGGCAGCTCCTGACCCGGCAAATGGTGATCGGTAACCAGTACATGCATCCCGGCCGCCTTGGCCGCCGCCACCCCGGCGATGCTGGAGATGCCGTTATCCACCGTGATCAGGAACTCGGCGCCGCGGGCCACCGCCAGCTCGACGATCTCGGGGGTGAGGCCATAACCGAACTCGAAGCGGTTGGGCACCAGAAAATCGATATGGCGCCCCCCCATGGCGCGCAGGGCCAGCACGCACAGGGCCGAGCTGGTGGCGCCGTCGCAGTCGAAGTCGCCGACGATAAGGATCCGTTTTTGCGCCGTCAGCGCCTCCGCCAGCAGCGGCACCGCACGCTCCATCCCATAGAGGCGCTGGGGAGGCAGCAACTGGCTGGCGCTGCGCTCGAGCAGAGCGGGATCCTCTACGCCACGGCTGGCGAAGATTTGACGAAGCAGGGGGTGCAGGGTGGCGGGGAGATGGGAATCATCAACTCGCGGACGACGACGGATTTGCAGGGGCATCAATGTGATCCAGTATCTTGAGCAGTTGTTCCGGGCTCTGGTAGCCCCTTACCAGATCTCCATCAGAGGAGACCCAGGCAGGCAGTACCTTGACCCCCAACCACTGGCTCAGGCCAATATTCTCGATAAGGGTCTCACTACATTCCTTTTGAGGCAAATAGGCTTTGAAGGGATCATTCTGTAGCAGGGGATCCTGGCACCAGTGGGAAGCCTGTCCTGCATGTTCAATCACGGGGTAGAGCTCGACACTGACCCCGGACGCCTGCAGATGTTGCAGCGTGCCGGACAGCTGGCGACGAGCGGCATCCTGCTCACCGAAAAAGAGCGCAACCCGATGACGCTCATTACTGGCCTGGAGAACGACCGGTGTATGGGTCACCTGGGACAAGCCCAGTCGACGCTGCTCGCGCATGCCCGAGATGGTGAGATTCTTCATGTTATGAGTCATATCCAGCATGACCCCCTGCACCACATAGTTCCCCTTGGCATCGCTGTAGAGCACCCCTTGCGAAGTGCCCAGCATATAGAGCCCGGGAATGGGGGTCTGTTCCACCAGATAAACAGAGACCCCTAACCGGGCGGTAATGGTCTGTTTCAAGGTTTGGGTATCCATCCCCGCTCTGGCAGCAAATGTGCACAAAAGCATCATTCCCAGTAGTAAATACTTCACTTGTTTACTCACGCGGTATGAATGAATCGACCCAGCAAACTACAGCAGCACAGCTCATCATTCAATCAGCTACTTATCAAAAAATTAATATCACTTTGTACCAAAAAAAAGGTTCCCCCCGATTGCCAAGGACTCATAACGCCCGCAAGCTAGTCAGGACGACAGGAACAACGCGGCTTAGCCTCTGTTTTTCCTGACAAGAGTTCGCCCTTTGGCAAGGGTAATCAACGCGCTATCTTGTTTAATTTCGGAGGAAATAATGAGTCTGATTCAAGAGTTCAAAGCCTTTGCCGCCCGCGGCAACGTCATCGATATGGCGGTCGGTATCATCATTGGTGCCGCCTTCGGCAAAATTGTCTCCTCTTTTGTCGGTGACGTGATCATGCCGCCCATCGGCCTGATCCTGGGCGGCGTGGACTTCAGCGACCTGGCGGTCACCCTGAAGGCCGCTGAAGGTGCAACACCCGCCGTGGTCATCGCCTATGGCAAGTTCATTCAGACCATCATCGACTTTCTGATCATCTCTTTTGCCATCTTTATGGGACTGAAGGCCATCAACACCCTCAAGAAAAAGCAGGAAGAAGAAGCCGCCGCTCCGGCAGGCCCGACCAAGGATCAGGAGCTGCTGACCGAGATCCGTGATCTGCTGAAATCCCAGCAAGGGAAATAAGCGCCATCTCCTGTCGTGTAGAGATAAAAAAACCGCCTGCTGGCGGTTTTTTGTTTTTGGGAGGACAGCCACTCAAGCTCTGGGGTGATGCTCCCCGTGCAGCGCCTTGAGTCGCTCGTTGGCCACATGGGTGTAGATCTGGGTAGTGGAGAGATCCGCATGGCCCAGCAGCATCTGTACCACTCGCAGGTCGGCGCCGTGGTTGAGCAGATGGGTGGCAAAGGCGTGGCGCAAGGTATGGGGGGAGAGCTCGCCATTAATCCCGGCCCGCAGGGAATAGAGTTTGATGCGATGCCAGAAGGTCTGGCGGGTCATCATACGGGCCTGCTTGGAGGGAAACACCACATCCGAGCTGGTGCCCCCCAGCAGCAGGGTGCGGGCCTCGCGGTAGTAACGCTCCAGCCAGTGCATCGCCTCCTCGCCCATCGGCACCAACCGCTCCTTGTTACCCTTGCCAATAACCCGCACCAAGCCCTGCCGCAGGCTGATATGCTCGGCGGTGAGCCCCACCAGCTCGGAAACCCGCAGCCCGGTGGCGTAGAGCAGCTCCAGCATTGCCTTGTCCCGCAACTCCAGCGGGTCATCCACCAGCGGCGCACTCAGCAACGCATCCACCTCCGTTTCGCTTAAATCTGAGGGGAGTTTTTTCGGCAGCTTGGGCCCCTCCAGCAGCACGGTCGGATCATCGCTGCGCAGCTTCTCACGGTTGAGATACTGATAGAAACGGCGCAGGGCCGACAGGAAGCGGGCGGTGCTGCTGGCCGCAAACTGGTGATCGACCCGCCAGGCGAGGTAGTGCTGGATCTCGTCCATCCCCGCCAGCAGCAGCGAGCTCCCCTGCTCGTCGAGCCAGAGGGAGAACTTCTCCAGATCGCTGCGATAGGAGCTGACCGTGTTGTCAGACAATCCCCGCTCCAGCCAGAGGGCGTCGAGAAAGGGTTCAATCAGGGGATGGGGGTCGGGTTTGCTCATGGTGCGCTGCAATCAGGGGATCGATGGCCCATTGTAACGCGCCAACTCCTTGGAAAGACAAGGCACTTTCATTGGAAAGATAAGGCACGTTTGCCACGCACCTTGCCGGGCGGTGAAGGTCGAATGGCAATCTGCTAGACTGGCGCCCTCCCCTTACGTTACCCATCGTGTTGCCAACATGGCGCAGCCCACACGAGCATGCGAGAACGCGCCAAAAGCAAGCGAGAAAGCGCCAACAGAGAGTAGAGCGATGAAGATTGGTCTGTTTTACGGTTCCACCACCTGCTACACCGAGATGGCTGCCGAGAAGATCCGCGCCCTCATCGGCCCCGAGCTGGTGGATATTCACAATATCAAGGATGTCTCCCTGCGCCGGATGGAGGATTACGAGATCCTGATCCTCGGCATATCCACTTGGGATTTTGGCGAACTGCAGGAGGACTGGGAGTCCCGCTGGGAAGATATCGCCGATCTCCATCTGGAGGGACGCATCGTGGCCCTGTTTGGCCTCGGCGATCAGCTCGGTTATGGCGAATGGTTCCAGGACGCCCTCGGCATGCTGCACGATCAGCTGGTGCCAAAAGGGGTCAAGCTGGTGGGCTACTGGCCCAACGAAGGGTACGAATTCGATGCCTCCAAGGCACTGATCGACGATGGCCGTCACTTCGTCGGGCTGGCGCTGGACGATGCCAACCAATATGACCAGACCGATCCGCGCATCGAGCAGTGGGTCGAGCAGATCCTGAGCGAAATCCACGCCCTGCTCTGACCTTTCCCACGTTTTGGCAAAACGACCCTGAGCGCCTGGCCCTGGCCGCCGGGCGCAGTTATCGCACCGATTTTCTCAATCGGTATCATCGCATGACGCTATAGCGACTTTTTTGTGCTGGTCTGCAACAATGGACTCGACATCCCATAACAATCAGAGCCGGATGTCGGAAGCAAACGGACAGACCAGAAAAGGATATTCTATGACTCCATTCTCCCTGTTGGCCCCCGCCATCGCCCGTGACGTGCTCGATCACGCGCTGGCGCTGGGTGCCGATTTTGCCGAGCTGTTTGTGGAGCGCAAGCGCCGCAGCCAGCTCAGCCTGCTCTCCAGCCAGATAGAGAACATCAGCGGCGGCCTCGATTTCGGTATCGGCGTGCGCCTCTGTTACGGCCACAAGGTGCTCTACGGCTACACCAATCTGGCCAGCCGCGACGAGCTGCTGCGCATTGTCACCCTGCTGGCGGCCAAAGACCGCCGCGACCCCGTGGTGACCGCCACCGCCTTCGATTTCACCCGCCTGAGCGATCGCAACCCGGTGGCGCTGCCCCTGTCGGCAGACAAGCTGCTGGAGCAGAAGATCGCCTATCTGCACGCCATGGATGCAGCGGCCCGCTCCGAGAGCGACAAGGTGAGCCAGTTCTCCGGCAACGTGCTGGGCTGGGAGCAGGAGGTGGAAATCTTCAACAGCGAAGGAGTGCAAGTAGCCGATCGCCGCCACTACAACCGCATCATGGCCCAGACCATCGCCATGGAAGGGAGCGAGCAGAGCGTCGGTTACGAGGCCCCCGGCGCCCTGATGGGGTGGGAGCATGCCGATCGCATCGATCCGCGCGAGCTGGCGCTCACCGCCACCCGTCAGGCACTGGTGAAACTGGGCGCGGCTCCCTGCCCGAGCGGCACCCTGCCGGTCATCATGGAGAACGGATTTGGCGGCGTCATCTTCCACGAGGCGTGCGGTCATCTGCTGGAGACCACCTCAGTGGCCAAGAAGGCATCGGTGTTCCACGACAAGATGGGCCAGCTTATCGCCAATCCGGTGGTCAATGCGGTGGATGAAGGCTTGCAGAGCAACGCCTGGGGCTCCATCAACGTCGATGACGAGGGGATGGCTACCCAGCATACCCAGCTCATCAAGGACGGGGTACTGACCGGCTTTCTGGTGGACAGAATGGGTGCCCTCAAAACAGGCTACGCACGCACCGGCTCCGGGCGGCGCGAATCCTACAAGTACGCCCCCACCTCGCGCATGCGCAACACCTATATCGAGCCGGGCCACCACAGCCTCGACGACATGTTGGCCACGGTAGAGCACGGCATCTACGCCAAGAAGATGGGGGGCGGCTCGGTACAGCCCGGCACCGGCGAGTTCAACTTCAATGTGCAGGAGGCCTACCTCATCGAGCACGGCAAAATCACCAAGCCGCTCAAGTCTGCCACCCTGATCGGCACCGGCCCGCAGGTGCTGAAAGAGATCTCCATGGTGGGCCGCAACCTGGCACTGGCCGCCGGTATGTGCGGCTCGGTCTCGGGCTCGGTGCCCACCTCGGTGGGCCAGCCGGCGCTGAAAGTGGACAATATTCTGGTGGGAGGGAACGCCTGATGAGCCAGCTCGACATGAACCAACTGCTCACCCGCCTGCTCGACAAGGTGGCCGACCTCAACGCCGAGGCAGACATCATCGCCAATCAGGAGAAGGCCTTCTCCCTCAAGGCAGACAAGGGCGAGCTGGGTGAATACAAGGTCACCAGCAGCCAGCAGCTCGGCATTCGCCTGATCAAAGAGGGTCGGGTCGGCATCGCCTACTCGGAATCCCTCGATGAGCTGGCGCTGGATGCAATGCTGCAAGATGCGCTCGATGCCAGCCGCTTTGCCAAGGTGGATCCGGATCAGCGCATCTCGGTGGCCAATAGCCGGATCACCACAGATTGCGCCGAAATCAACCAGCCCGATACCACGCCGGTTGAGGAGAAGATCGCCCTGGCCCTGCGCCTCGAATCTGACATGCTGGCCATGCCCGATGTGAGCGGCGCCCCCTACAACAGCTTCTTTGAAGGGGAGAGCCAGCTCTGGCTCGCCAACAGTCAGGGCACCCTCTGCCAGCACGGCGAGTTTAGCGTCGGCTGCTACACCTCGGCGCTGGTGGAACGGGATGGCCGCCAGTCGATGCACTCGCAGGGGCAGTATGGCCGTCGCTTCGACGAGCTGGATAGCCAGCGACTCATCGAGCAGATCTACGCCATCGCCGATGGACTGCTGCCCGGTGAAGCGGTGCCGAGCGGTCGCTACAGCGTCATCTTCAGCACCAACTGCTTTGCCAGCCTGTTTGGCTGCTTTCAGGGCGTGCTGTCGGGCAAGTGGGCCCAGCAGGGGATCAACCCCTGGCGCAGCAAGGTCGGCCAGAGCGTGGCGTCACGCTGGCTCACTCTGGAGAGCAGGGTCTATATGCCGGGCGGCATGAACATCAAGGCGTTTGATGGCGAGGGGGCGGCCAGCTCGGATCTGCTGCTGATTGGCGAAGGGGAGCTGAAGACCCTGCTCCATAACAGCGCCACCGCCCGCCACTTTGGTGTGGCCAGCAACGGCTCGGCCGCCCGCGGTGCCCGCAGCGCCCTCGATGTGACCGCTCGCCATCTGGTGTTTGGCGCGGGCCCTCACTGTGAAGCGGAGGTGCAGAGCGGCGACTATCTGGAGCTGGTCAAGCTGGACGGTCTGCATTCGGGTGCCGATGCGGTGAGCGGTGACTTCTCCTTTGGCGCGTCGGGCTTCCTCTGCCGCGATGGGGTGCGACTGCAGCCGGTGCGCGGCATCACGGTAGCAGGCAACTTCTACCGCCTGCTGGGCGAGCTGGAAGCGGTCGGCGATACCCTGCACCACAACGACAGCAAGGGCTTCTACGCCCCGCTTATCCGTTTTGGTGGCCTCTCCGTCGCAGGCAAGTAAACGCCCCGACGAAACCTGCAAGCAAGAAAAAGGCGCCTGATGGCGCCTTTTTACTCGTTATCTCGTCCGCCTTGATGGCATGACTCAGGGCGAGAGCGGCTCGCGATGATACTCGGCGCAGCCGCATTCGGGGCAGGTATCGAGCTGCTGGGGATGCAGCACGGTATGGCGCCAGCCACACTGGTCGCACACCATGACCCCGAGCCCCACCCAGTCGCCCGCCTCATAGACCCCCTTGTGCTCCAGCTCGTCGGCCAGCTCCCGCCACTCCACCTGGGCGCGGTCGGTCACATCCGCCAGCCAGGACCAGGCGGTGTCTTTCAAGGCCAACATAAAGGCAGACTCTTCCACCTGCGCACTATCGTCATGGCGCCCCTCGTCATAGTTGCCCAGATCCCGCTTCACGTACTCGGCGATGAGCGCCAGTTCGTCCTGAGTGAGGTCACTTGCTGCCTCCAGATAGGCCTGCACCTTGGCAATCATCCGGTTGAGGCGCTCCCCCTGGAACTCTTCAGTCTCTTGCCACTGTTTTTGCAGCTCGGCAATGAAGGCTTCGTACCCTTTTTGACGTTTGTCCATGGCTCTAACTCCTCTACTAAACCCTGATCTGGCCCGGCTTAAGGCCCAAGGGACGCTGGCGGTTGTTGCCGCCGCAGGATATGGGTATTCTATTGCGATTTCCCAGCTGATTTATCTATTCATTTCACAGATCCGGATGTCACCAATGCAAGAGCAATACGTTCCCCAATCAATCGAACCAGCAGTGCAAAAGCACTGGGATGCCAAGAAAACCTTCAAGGCCGTGGAGAAGGTAGACAAGGAGAAGTTCTACTGCCTGTCCATGTTCCCCTATCCGTCTGGTCGACTACACATGGGGCACGTTCGTAACTACACCATAGGTGATGTGATCTCCCGTTATCAACGCCTCAATGGCAAGAACGTGCTGCAACCCATAGGTTGGGATGCATTCGGTCTGCCGGCCGAGAACGCCGCGATCAAAAACAATACCGCGCCGGCGCCCTGGACCTACGAAAACATCGAATACATGAAGAACCAGCTGAAGATGCTGGGTCTGGGTTATGACTGGGATCGTGAAATCGCCACCTGCAAACCGGATTACTACCGCTGGGAGCAGTGGTTCTTCACCAAGCTCTACGAGAAGGGTCTGGTCTACAAGAAGACCTCCTCCGTCAACTGGTGCCCGAACGACATGACAGTGCTGGCCAACGAGCAGGTGGTCGACAACTGCTGCTGGCGCTGTGACACCCCGGTGGAACAGAAAGAGATCCCCCAGTGGTTCATCAAGATCACCGACTACGCCGAAGAGCTGCTCAACGACATCGACAATCTGGAAGGCTGGCCGGAAATGGTCAAGACCATGCAGCGCAACTGGATTGGCCGCTCCGAAGGGGTCAACATCAGCTTTGCCATCGAGGGTCAGGCTGATCAGCTGGAGGTCTACACCACCCGTCCGGACACCTTCATGGGCGTCACCTATGTCGGTATCGCTGCCGGTCACCCGCTGGCGCTGCAAGCAGCCCAGAACAATCCGGAGCTGGCCGCCTTTATCGAAGAGTGCAAGAACACCAAGGTAGCCGAAGCAGAACTGGCCACCATGGAGAAGAAGGGCATGGCCACCGGCCTCTATGCCATTCACCCGCTGGATGGCCGCAAGGTACCGGTCTGGGTCGCCAACTTCGTGCTGATGAACTACGGCACCGGCGCCGTGATGGCGGTTCCGGCCCACGATCAGCGTGACTTCGAATTCGCCACCAAATATGGACTCGACATCAAGGCGGTGATCAAGCCGGTTGATGGCGACGTCGACGTGAGCGAAGCGGCTTACACCGAGAAGGGCGTGCTGTTCAACTCCGGCGAGTTTGACGGTCTCGACTTCCAGGGTGCCTTCGATGCCATCGCCAGCAAGCTGGAAGGGCTCGGCAAGGGCAAGCGCACCGTCAACTACCGTCTGCGTGACTGGGGTGTCTCCCGTCAGCGTTACTGGGGTGCCCCCATCCCGATGCTGACCCTGGCTGACGGCTCCGTGGTGCCGACGCCGGAAGACCAGCTGCCGGTACTGCTGCCGGAAGACGTGGTGATGGACGGTATCCAGAGCCCGATCAAGGCTGACGCCGAGTGGGCCAAGACCACTTACAACGGTCAGGAAGCGTTCCGCGAGACCGATACCTTCGACACCTTTATGGAGTCCTCCTGGTACTACGCGCGCTACTGCTCCCCGGACTACGACAAGGGCATGCTGGATCCGGCTGCTGCCAACCACTGGCTGCCGGTGGATCAGTACATCGGCGGTATCGAGCACGCCTGTATGCACCTGCTCTACGCCCGCTTCTTCCACAAGCTGCTGCGTGACGCGGGTCTGGTCAACAGCGACGAGCCGTTCAAGCGCCTGCTCTGCCAGGGCATGGTGCTGGCCGATGCTTTCTACTACAAAGACGAGAAGGGCGGCAACGTCTGGGTCAGCCCGACCGACGTCAAGGTAGAGCGTGACGAGAAGGGTCGCATCACCAAGGCCATCGACAACGAAGGCCGTGAGGTAATGCACTCCGGCATGACCAAGATGTCCAAGTCCAAGAACAACGGCATCGACCCGCAGCTGATGGTCGAGCGTTACGGCGCCGATACCGTCCGTCTGTTCATGATGTTCGCCTCTCCGGCAGAAATGACGCTGGAGTGGTCCGACTCCGGCGTAGAGGGTGCCCAGCGCTTCCTGCGTCGCCTGTGGCGCGTCACCTTCGAACACGTTTCCGGTGGCGCCGTTGCCGCACTGGATGTAGCGGCTCTCACCAACGAGCAGAAAGCGGTACGCCGTGAACTGCACAAGACCATCGCCAAGGTAAGCGATGACGTGGGTCGCCGTCAGACCTTCAACACCGCCATCGCCGCCATCATGGAGCTGATGAACAATCTGGCCAAGCTCGGCTCCGACGAGCAGGACCGCGCCCTGATGCAGGAAGCGCTGGAAGCCGTGGTGGTCATGCTCTACCCCATCACCCCGCACATCGGCTTCGAGCTGTGGAAGATGCTGGGCAAGGGCGACGACATCGATCACGCAGCCTGGCCGGTGGCCGATGAAGCGGCCATGGTCGAGACCGAGAAGCTGGTGGTGGTACAGATCAACGGCAAGATGCGCGGCAAGCTGACCGTGCCGGCCGAGATCAGCCAGGCCGACGTCGAGAAGCTGGCGATGGCTGATGCCTCGGTACAGAAGTTCACCGACGGTCTGACCGTGCGCAAGGTGATCTATGTACCTGGCAAGCTGCTCAATATTGTCGCTAACTGATCGGCTGCCAACTGATCATTGCCAATCTGTGACAGCAAACGGATGATAACGGCGGGCCCTGCGCCCGCCGCTTTCCCTTAATGCAAAGAGGATTTTCTATGGGCACCATCTTCACCCGCTGGATGGCCATCGTGCTGGCTGGTCTGCTGCTGCAAGGCTGCGGTTTTCACATGCGCGGCACCGGCATTCCGGCCGAGCTGATGACCATGAAGGTCGTGGGCGACAACAAGAGCGACTTCTACCGGATGGTCACCACCCGCCTGAAGGCCTCTGGCGTAACTCTGGCCGACAAGGAGGGTATTCCGGTGCTCACTCTGGGCGGCATAGGCAGCACCAGTCAGGTCGCCTCGGTCAACGCGCTGGGGACGGACACCGAATATGTGCTGGGCTTCACTACCCAGTTCACCATCTCGGCCCCCGGCAAGCCGACCCAAGTCTTCCCCATCAACTTCAACCGCAGCTTCCTCAACAAGCCGGATGCCGCGCTCGCCTCCTCCCGTGAGCAGGAGCAGCTCAACCGCGAGATGCAGGAGCAGGCGGCCAATCAGGTGATCCGGCAGTTGAGCCAGGTCAGCTTCTGATGCGAGTATTTTGATGAGAGTCTACCCGGAACAATTTGGTGACCACCTCAAAGCAGGGCTTCGGCCCTGCTATCTCGTTTTTGGCGACGAGCCCCTGCTGCGACTGGAGGCCATCGATGCCATCCGTCAGGTCGCCCGCAAGCAGGGTTTCGATGAGCGCCACACCTTCGTGGTGGAACAGGGGCTGGACTGGAATCAGGTCTACGATGCCTGTCAGGCCATGAGCCTCTTCTCCGCCCGCCAGATCATCGAGCTGGAGCTGCCCGCCAAGGTGGACAAGGATCTGGCCGCCCGCATCAGCGAAATTGGCAAGCAGCTTCATCCCGACCTGCTGCTGGTGCTGAGCGGCGGTCGCCTCAACCAGACCCAGATGAAAGCAGCCTGGTTCGACAAGCTCTACCAGATTGGCACCTATGTGCCGGTCAACCATCCGGAACCCAAGTTCTTTCCGCGCTGGATGAGTGCCCGTTTTGCGCGTTTCGGCCTCAAGGCGCTGCCGGATGCCATCAACTTCATGTGCCACTCCTACGAGGGCAACCTGCTGGCCGCCAGTCAGGAGATCGAGAAGCTGACCCTGCTCTCGCCGCCCCAGCCCATCAGCGTCACCTATCTGCAAGAGACCATTATCCGCCACGCCCACTTCACCCCGTTCCAGCTGGTCGATACCCTGCTGGAGGGGAAGGTGAACCGGGCCCAGCGCATTCTGGCAGCTCTGCGGGCCGAAGGCACCGAGCCGGGGATGCTGGCCTGGACCCTCTGCCGCGAGCTGGAGCAGCTGACCGAACTGTCGCTGGCGATGCGCAACGGCCAGCCGCTGGGGGAGCACTTCAGCCGCCTGCGCATCTGGCAGAGCCGCCAGCAGCTCATTCAACAGGCGCTGACTCGTCTCCCCTTCGCCAAGTTGCAACAACTATGGCAGCTGATGGCGCAACTGGATGGCGCCCAGCGCCGCTTTGATACCGAACAGGCGTGGCTGATGCTGCAGACCATTGCCCTCGGCTTTCGTGATGGCACCCCGCTGCCGCTGGTGATGGAGAGCAGCCCGTGCTGAAGGCGCCTGTCGGTTTGCTTGGCGGCACCTTCGACCCCATCCATATCGGTCATCTTCGCCCGGCGATCGAGGCGCGCGATGCTCTCGGGCTGGCCGAAATGCGGCTGATCCCGAACCATATCCCGCCCCACCGCGCCAATCCGTTCTGCTCCAGCGAACAGCGTCTCGCCATGGTCAAACTGGCGGCGGCAGAGAACCACCACTTTGTGGTGGATGAGCGGGAGCTGAGACGGGACAAGCCCTCTTACACCATAGATACCCTGATCGAGCTGCGTCATGAACTGCCCGATACGCCGCTCTGTTTTCTGATGGGGATGGATTCCCTGCTGAGCCTGCCAAGCTGGCACCGCTGGCAGGAGCTGCTCGACCATGCCCATCTGGTGGTGAGCGTACGGCCGGGCTGGCAACCGGAGTATCCGGCCGAAGTAGCGCAGCTGCTGGCGCGCCATCACACCACGGATGCCAACGCGCTGCATCAGCGTCTGGCCGGTCATATCTGGCTGGCGGACAACCAGCCCATCGAACTGTCAGCCACCCGACTGCGGGCCTTGCTGGATGCGGGGAAAGACACCCGCTACCTCTTGCCCGAGTCGGTTGCGCACTATATTGATCAACAGGGGCTCTACCGCGCCAACCGCCGCTAGCCCCTGTCGTAATCCCGCCCCGCCCGATGGGAAACGGGAGTGACCATGATATAATCCGCCGCCCTGACGCAAACGCTGCGCGCCGGAATACAGGAGAGACTCATTGCAAGGCCAAGAATTGCATGCCTTTATCATCGACAAGATCGATGACATGAAAGGCCGCGACATCATCACCCTCGATGTACGCGGCAAATCCAGCATTACTGACACCATGATCATCTGTTCCGGCAACTCCAGTCGTCACGTCAGCGCCATTGCCCACCATCTGGCCAGCGAGGCCCGCCACGCGGGTCTGGATCTACTGAGCGTGGAAGGGCAACTGAGCGGTGAATGGGTGCTGGTAGATATGGGCTCGGTGATCGTGCATGTGATGCAGGATGAACACCGTGACTTCTACCAACTGGAAAAGCTGTGGAGCGGTGCCGCTCAAATGAATACGCAATAAGAGCACAAGTGTAACGACCATGAAGATCCAGTTGATTGCGGTGGGCACCAAGATGCCCGCCTGGGTAGAGCATGGCTTCGAAGAGTATCGTCGCCGCTTCCCCAAAGACATGCCATTTGAACTCGTCGAGATTGGCGCAGGCAAACGGGGCAAAAATGCCGACATTCCGCGCATCCTGCAGAAGGAAGGGGAAGCCATGCTGGCGGCTGCGGGGCGCTCGCGCATCGTCACCCTCGACATTCCGGGCAAGCCCTGGACCACGGAGCAGTTGGCTACCCAGCTGGAGGCGTGGAAACTCGATGGCCGCGATGTCGCGCTGCTGGTAGGCGGGCCGGAAGGCTTGTCCCCCGAGTGCAAGGCTGCAGCCGAACAGAGCTGGTCACTGTCACCGCTCACCCTGCCCCATCCGCTGGTGCGGGTGCTGGTGGCAGAGAGCCTCTACCGTGCCTGGAGCATAACGACCAATCACCCTTATCACAGAGAGTGAACCATGCCGCTCCTGCTGTTATTGCCCCCCACAAACCCGAGGTAAAGGCATGCTGAAACAACGCATCGAAATGCGCGATCACAGTGCCGAGGGCAATCTGTTCTTCCGGCGCACCCTGGTAGCCTACATCGGCATCGTCGTGCTGATGCTGGTGCTGCTGGGCAATCTCTATTATCTGCAGGTCGAGTCCTACGACACCTACCAGACGCGTTCCAACTCCAACCGCATCCGTGTAGTGCCGGTGGCGCCACCCCGGGGTCTCATCTACGACACCAACGGCGTGCTGCTGGCGGAGAACCGCCCTGTCTACAGTCTGGAAATCGTCCCGGAAGAGACTAGGGATCTTGAAAAAACCGCTGATCAGCTGATCACCCTGCTGGGTCTGCCGGAAGGCACCAAAGAGAAGTTTCTGACCGAGGTGAAACGCCAACGTCGCTTCAAGCCGGTCCCTCTCTACGAAAAGCTGACCGAATATCAGGTGGCACTCTTCTCGGTCAACCAGCACAACTATCCGGGAGCCAGTATCGAGGCTTACCTCAAGCGCTACTACCCGTTTGGCGACACCCTGACCCATGCGCTGGGTTATGTGGCCAAGATCAACACCCGCGACGTGGAGCGTCTCGAAAAAGAGGACAAACTCGCCAACTATGCCGCCACCAAGGATATCGGCAAGCAGGGGGTGGAGAAGTATTACGAGGATGAGCTGCACGGGGTGGCGGGTTATCAGGAGGTCGAGGTCAACAACCGCGGCCGGATTGTCCGCACCCTCAAGTTCCAGCCTCCGGTTCCGGGCAAGGATATCTACCTCAATATCGACGTCCGGATGCAGCTCAAGGCCCAGCAACTGCTGGCCGGCCAGCGTGGTGCCATCGTGATGATGAACCCGAAAACCGGTGCCATCCTGGCGCTGGAGTCGAGCCCGAGTTATGACCCCAACCTGTTCGTGACAGGCATATCCAGCGCCAACTACTCGGCACTGCTCAACGATCCGGCACGGCCGCTGGTGAACCGCACCACTCAGGGCATTTATGCCCCTGCCTCCACCGTCAAGCCCATGATGTCCATCATGGGTCTCAACGAGGGGGCCATCACCCCGGGCTACCGCTATTTCGGCGGCCCGAGCTTCTCCATTCCCGGTACCACCAAGAAGTTTCGCGACTGGCGCCGCTGGGGTCATGGCTGGCTCGACGTCTATCGCGCCATCGAGGTCTCGGCAGATACCTACTTCTACGATCTCGCCTATCGGGTCGGCATCGACAAGATCCACAGCTATATGACCAAGTTCGGCTTCGGTCAGTACACCGGGGTCGATCTCTATGAAGAGACCAAGGGTGTCATGCCGTCCCGTGACTGGAAAATGGCCCGTTGGCGCCAGCCCTGGTATCAGGGTGACACCATCTCGGTCGGTATCGGTCAGGGCTACTGGAGCGCCACCCCGCTCCAACTGGCCAAGGCGATCAGCATCCTGACCCAGAATGGTCACGACGTCACCCCGCACCTGCTCAAGAGCACAGCCTCCCAGGCGGGGGTAGTCGATGCCCCCATCAACCCCAATATCGCCCTCAAGCTCAAGAACGACAGCTTCTGGAAAGTGGCGCAGGATGGGATGTGGCGAGTCAACCATGGCAGTGAAGGCAGTGGCCGTCACTCGTTTGCCAAGGCGCCTTACTCCTCAGGCGGCAAATCGGGCACAGCCCAGGTAGTCGGTTTGAAGGAAAATCAGGTTTACAACATCAAGACGGTCAAGGCAGAGCATCGCGATAACGCTTTGTTCGTTGCTTATGCCCCCTTCGAGGCACCCAAAGCGGTGGTAGCTCTGGTACTGGAAAACTCCATCGGAGGTGGTGGTGGTCGAGCTGCATCGCCCATTGCACGCCAGATGCTGGATGCCTATCTGCTGCCCCCTGATCCGCAACTGCCACCGGCACCGGAAAAGCCGTCCCAACCGAGTGAGGTCGCTCCCAATGAGTAATTCTGCCCGCCAGCAGAGCATCTGGTACAAGCTGCATATCGACTTGCCCCTGCTGCTCGGTCTGCTGGCCGTGATGACCCTCTCCATGGTGGTGCTCTACTCCGCCTCCGGTCAGGATATGGACTCCATCGTGCGCCAGCTGGTGCGCGGCGGTCTCGCCTTTGCCCTAATGATCGGCCTAGCCCAGCTGCCCCCCTCCCTCTACGCCCGCTGGTCGGTGCCGCTGTTCGCCGTGGTGGTGCTGATGCTGATTGCGGTGGACGTGTTTGGCCACATCGGCAAGGGGGCCCAGCGCTGGCTCGATCTGGGCTTTATGAAGTTCCAGCCCTCCGAGGTGATGAAGCTTTCCATGCCGATCATGGTGGCGGCCTGGCTCAGTCGCCACTCGCTGCCACCCAAGTTCAGCCATGTGGTGATCGCCCTCATCATGGTGCTGCTGCCCACCCTGCTGATCGCCGCCCAGCCGGACCTTGGCACCTCCATTCTGGTGGCCGCCTCCGGCTTCTTCGTGATCTTTCTGGCGGGGCTCAGCTGGTGGCTGATCGGCTTGGCGGTTCTACTGATGCTGGCCTTTATGCCGGTGCTCTGGTTCTTCCTGATGCACGACTACCAGCGCCAGCGGGTGCTGATGCTGCTCGACCCGGAGAAAGACCCGCTCGGCCGCGGCTACCACATCATCCAGTCCAAGATTGCCATCGGCTCCGGTGGCGTCTTCGGCAAGGGGTGGCTGCAAGGGACCCAGTCCCAGCTGGAGTTCTTGCCAGAGCGCCACACCGACTTCATCTTCGCGGTATTTAGCGAGGAGTTTGGTCTGGTGGGGGTTGCCCTGCTGCTGGTGCTCTACCTCTACGTCATCAGCCGCTGTCTGTTTATCTCGATGCAGGCCCAGAACAGCTTCGAGCGACTGCTGGGCGGCGCCATCACTCTCACCTTCTTCGTCTATGTGTTCGTCAACATGGGCATGGTGAGCGGCATCCTGCCGGTGGTGGGGGTTCCCCTGCCGCTGGTGAGCTATGGCGGCACCTCCATGGTGACCCTGATGGCCGGCTTTGGCATACTGATGTCAATCCAGACTCATAGAAGACTGCTCGCCTGATGAGACGGGTTGGATTGCTGCTCTCGCTCGCCACCACGATGGCGACCGCCGCCGTGGCGCCGGATCGGTTGGCCCTGCTCGCCGACCAGCAGCAGGTGCCGCTGGCGGAGCTGCAAGCGGCCGTCGCCCGAGCCCAATTACGGCAGGAGGTGCTCGACACCATCAGCAAGCCGTGGGAGGCCAAGCCCTGGCATCGCTACCGGCCGCTGTTTGTTACCCCGGATCGGATCCGTGATGGCCAGCAGTTCTGGCAACAACATGCCGAGACGCTGGCCCGCGCGGAGCTGACCTATCGGGTGCCCGCCTCGCTCATCGTGGCCATCATAGGGGTCGAGACCTTCTACGGTCGCCAGATGGGCCGCCATCCGGTGCTCGATAGCCTCTACACCCTTGGATTTCACTACCCGGAGCGGGCGGACTTCTTTGCCAAGGAGTTTGCCCAGCTGGTGGTGCTGGCCAAAGAGGAAGGGTGGCAACTCGATGCCCTCAAGGGCTCCTATGCCGGCGCCATGGGGATGGGGCAGTTCATGCCCTCCAGCTACCGCCACTACGCCGTCGACTTTGACGGGGATGGCAAGCGGGATCTGTTTGCCAACCCGGTCGATGCCATCGGCAGCGTGGCCAACTATTTTGCCAGCCACCAGTGGCGCTGGGGCGAATCCGTGGTGGAACCGGCCCAGATCGGGTTGATGGCAGTCGAACCTCTACTCAGGCCTGAGCCCGAGTTAACACAACAGTGGTCAGAACTGGCGGCGGCAGGGATTGAGCTCGCCACGCCGCTGGCCCCACAGACGCCGGTCAAGTTGCTGGCGTTTGCCCAAGCCGATGGACCGGAATACTGGGTCGCACGGCATAACTTTTATGTGATCACCCGTTACAATCGCAGCCCACTCTATGCGATGGCGGTGTATCAACTTAGCCAAGCCATTCAGGAAGCGTATGCATCTTCGTCACAAACTCCTCCCGCTCAGCCTGAGCTTGTTGCTGGCCGCCTGTAGCAGCCAGCCGGAACAGAGCGCCCCCGTAAAGCCGCAAGCACCGGTCAGCAAGCCACCCGTTATCGAGATCCCGCAAGCCACCGGCGCCATTCCGCGCCCCGAGCCCCTGAGTGCCAGCGGCAACCGGGACTACTGGATCGGCAAGCAGAAGCACGAGGTGTGGCGCGACATCAAACACTACAGCGAAGAGGGCACCGCCAGCTGGCTGTCGCCGGATCTGGACGGCCAGAAGACCGCCAACGGCGATGTGCTGGACAGCAAGCTGTTCAGTGCCGCCCACCGCAACCTGCCCATCCCGAGCTATGTGAGGGTCACCAATCTGGACAACGGGCTGGAGACCATAGTGCGGGTCAACGATCGCGGTCCATTCAACAGCCCGCGCCTGATCGACCTCTCCTACGCAGCAGCCAAGCAGCTGGAGATGGTCGACAGCGGTGAGGCCCGAGTACGGCTGGAGCTGATCAGCGACACCCCGGATCAGATGGTGATCATGGAACCGATGAAGCCCATCGAAATGACTCCGACCACTCCGGCTGCGGCCTCCAACACGCTGTCGCAAGATGGCTTCCTGGGTGAACCAACCGCACTGGCGATGGCCACTCCCGCTGCCGAACCCGCTCCCGTCAAGGCGCCCGCGACCACGCCCGCCAAAGCGGCACCTGTCAAGCCAGCTCCCGCCAAGACCGCAGCTCCTGCCAGCAGTGGTGATGGCAAGATGATCCAGGTACTGGCCAGCGGCTCCCGGGATCGGGCCGAGGCGATGGGCAAGGTGATGACCCAGCGTTACGGCGTGCCCTACCGGATCGATGCTCATGGCGCCATTTTCCGGGTGCTGATTGGCCCGGTGGAGGCGGATAAACAAGCCGTACTGCTGGAAAAAGTACGGCAAGGGGGACTGGAACAGGCCTTTATCGTGCCCTGATCCCTCCTCTGACAGCGGTGGTGACCAATCTCCCGGCCCCGCCATCACGTCGCTTTATGGCGTGATGGCAGGGATTGATGGATAAAAAACCAGTCATGATCGCCATGTCGGACTATAACCTGCGGGCGCATCTGGTATAGTTAGGCCCGCATTTTATCCCCATCTGGCTCGCAGGAATTTCAAGATGTCCAAATTTGCCCGTTCAGTTCTTCTGGCCTCACTGATCAGCGTAACCGCTCAGGCCAATACGCCGGTGCCGACACCCACGCCGAACGCCAACCCAGTGGTGGTTCCCGCCGCGCCGGAGATCTCCGCCAAGGCCCATATCCTGATCGACTACTACTCCGGTCAGGTGCTGGCCGAGCAGAACGCCGACGAGCGTCTGCCCCCTGCCAGCCTGACCAAGATGATGACCTCCTACATCGTTGGCGACGAGCTGCACAAGGGGAACATCAAGGGCACCGACATGGTGACCATCAGCCAGAACGCCTGGTCCAAGAACTACTCAGACTCCTCCAAGATGTTCATCGAGGTGGGCAAGCAGGTCTCTGTCGATGACCTGAACAAGGGCATCATCATCCAGTCCGGCAACGATGCCTGCGTCGCCATGGCCGAACATCTGGCCGGCAGTACCGACTCCTTCGCCAGCCTGATGAATGCCTGGGCCGCCAAGCTCGGCATGAAGGACACCCAGTTCAAGAACCCCCACGGTCTGGATGAAGAGGGTCACTACAGTACAGCCCGTGATATGGCCCGCCTGGGTCAGGCACTGATCCATGATCAGCCGGAGGAGTACAAGATCTACTCCCAGAAATCCTTCGTCTTCAACGGTATCACCCAGCACAACCGCAACCGCCTGCTGTGGGATCAATCCCTGCAAGTGGATGGCATCAAGACCGGCCACGTCAGCCAGGTCGGCTATAACCTGGTCTCCTCTGCCACCAACAACGAAGGCATGCGCCTGATCGCCGTGGTACTGGGCGCCAGCAGCGAAGCCTCCCGCGCCGCCGAGAGCAAGAAACTGCTCACCTACGGCTTCCGCTTCTTCCAGAGCCTGACTCCGTACAAGGCAGGCACAGAGCTGGTCACCCAGAAGATCTGGATGGGCGACAAATCTGAAGTGAAACTGGGCGTCGACAAGGATGTCTCCGTGCTGGTCACCCGCGGTCAGGGCAACAACCTCAAGGCAGACTTCCAGCTCGACAGCGAGCTGAAAGCCCCGTTGGCCAAGGGTCAACGCGTTGGTACCGTGTTCCTGAAGCAGGGTGACAAAGAGATCAAGCAGGTACCGCTGGTCGCCCTGGAAGAGGTGCAGGAAGGTGGCTTGATGAGCCGTCTGTGGGACTACCTGGTACTGCTGGTCACCAGCTGGTTCAAGTAATCCGACGCACAATCCTCACCAAACAGCGGCGCCAACAGGCGCCGCTGCTGTCTGCGCCGGACAATGGCAGTGAATAACCCTGTAAACTGCAGGTTCCGCCTTACCCTGATTTGTGGTAAAAAGCAGCACTTCCATCCTTGTCTGACCGCTCCCGGCCTTGATCCCGGAGTGTGCGGCGCCCATATAGGGTTTAGCCGCACCCATACAGACTTGAAATGGCGGCCTCCACGGGCCATCGGCCACTAGCCATCCAAGATGAAGTCATCATGCTGATGACGAAAAAGGTGAGTAAATGAATACCAAGTTTGATGAACTGCTGGAGTTTCCCTGCAAATTCCCGTTCAAGGTACTCGGCATCGCGGATCCTGCGTTGCCGGATATGGTGGTTGAAGTGCTGCAGCAGCATGCTCCGGGCACCTACAGCCCGACCGTCCAGCCCAGCTCCAAGGGCAACTATCACTCGGTTCGCGTGACCGTGACTGCCCAGAGCAAAGAGCACATCGAAGCGATGTACACTGCGCTTGGCAAGATCGAGCTGGTGAAATACGTACTGTAATTTCTCTCTCGCCCCGTTCTGCGGGGCGACTGTTTTTGGCCGCAGCACGCCACGAGGACACCATGTCATCCCAGATCCCCGCTCAGCACAGCCTGATAGTCAGGCAGCTGGGTCGCCGCCCCTACCAGCCGGTATGGGACGCCATGAAAGCCTTCACCGACAACCGCACCAGCGACACCCCGGACGAGTTCTGGGTGGTCGAACATGACCCCGTCTACACCCAGGGCCAGGCCGGCAAGGCCGAACACCTGCTCAATCCGGGCAATATCCCGGTGGTGCAGAGCGATCGCGGCGGTCAGGTGACCTATCACGGCCCGGGCCAGCTGGTGCTCTACGTCCTGGTGGATGTCCGCCGCTGCAAATTCTCGGTGCGCGAGCTGGTGACCGCGCTGGAAACAGCCATCATCAACACCCTGGCCAAAAGCAATATCCAGGCCTATGCCAAGGCAGATGCCCCCGGGGTCTATGTGAAAAATGACCTTGGCATGGAGGCCAAACTGGCCTCGCTGGGACTGCGCATCCGCAAGGGTTGCTCGTTCCACGGGCTGGCCCTCAACATCAACATGGACATGACCCCCTTCCTGCACATCAATCCGTGCGGCTATGCGGGCATGGCCATGACCCAGACCAGCGCCCTGGGCGGCCCGCAGAGCGTGGCCGAGGCGCAATCCATTCTGGTGGCCGAACTGGCCAGCCTGATTGGCTATCAGACAATAACAAACACCGAGAGTGAATCATGAGCAAACCCGTTCGTATGGAGCCGGGCGTCAAGCTGCGCGATGGCGACAAGATGGCCCTGATCCCGGTGAAATTCATGCCGGATCCCAACGAAGAAATCCTTCGCAAGCCGGACTGGATGCGGATCAAACTCCCCCCTTCCAGCCAGAAGATCGAACACATCAAGAGCACCTTGCGCAAGAACAAGCTGCACTCGGTCTGTGAAGAGGCTTCCTGCCCCAACCTGGCGGAGTGTTTCAACCACGGCACGGCCACCTTCATGATCATGGGCGCGATCTGCACCCGTCGCTGCCCCTTCTGCGACGTGGCCCACGGCCGCCCGCTGGCACTCGATCCGGAAGAACCGAAGAAGCTGGCGCTCACCATCAAGGAGATGAACCTCAAGTATGTGGTGATCACCTCGGTGGACCGCGACGATCTGCGCGACGGCGGTGCCCAGCACTTCGCCGACTGCATCCGCGAGATCCGCGAGCACAGCCCGCAGACCCGCATCGAGATCCTGACCCCGGACTTCCGTGGCCGGATGGAGCAGGCCCTTGAGGTGTTCCGCGAAACGCCGCCGGACGTCTTCAACCACAACCTGGAAACTGCGCCGCGCATGTATCGCGTCGCTCGCCCGGGTGCCGACTACAAGTGGTCGCTGGAGCTGCTGCGCCGTATCAAGGAGATGCACCCCCATGTACCGACCAAGTCCGGTCTGATGATGGGCCTTGGCGAGACCAACGAAGAGATCGTCGAGGTGCTCAAGGATCTACGCGCTCACGGCGTCAACATGCTGACCCTGGGTCAGTATCTGCAGCCAAGCCGCCACCACCTGCCGGTCAAGCGCTACGTGCCGCCAGCAGAGTTTGACGAGCTGAAAGATGTCGCCATGGAGCTGGGCTTTACCCACGCCGCCTGCGGTCCTTTCGTGCGCTCCTCCTATCACGCGGATCTGCAAGCCAAGGGCGAAGAGGTCAAGTAACCTCGCACGATAGAGCGGCCAGTAACCGCCACCCTCGCAATGAAAAAGAGCGCCTATTGGCGCTCTTTCTGTTGGTGTCACTGACCGTTGCAGCTTGATCTACTCATCAGCCGTGGTCGAAGACCCCCTGCTGATGCCAGCGTTGCAACTGGGCCAGCACCCGGGTCTCTCGCGCCGTCCACTGGGGACAGGGCCCCGCCAGCTGGGTCTTGTTGGTCTGCAGCGCTTCGTCGAGGGCAAACCAGCCGGGCACGAAGCCAAGGCGGATCTCGTAGGGCTGTGGCTGTGGCTCCACCAGTTGATCACCAATCCGGCACAAGTAGTAGAGCGAGCGGATGCAGTAGGCATCGAACCCCGGCTCGCGGGCGGCGCGGTATTCCCGGGTCTCGCCAAGCAGGGTCCCTACTTCCAGCAACTCGGCACCGCACTCCTCCTTCAGCTCGCGGGCCAGCGCCACATGGTGGTTTTCCCCCGCTTCAACGCCGCCGCCAGGAAACATCAGATCACCGTTGACCCGGGAGTGGACCAGCAGCAACTCGTCGCCACGGAGTACTACGGCACGTACCGTAAGGCGTTCCAGGGTATGGCCATCGGTGATCACCTCGCCATGGACAAACGAGAGGGAAAAAGGTGCGGGCCAGCAGCTGGCCGGGGATAGTGCAATCATCAGAGCCTCAGTGCCGATAGCTGCCATGTTTCAGTTGATCGACTATTTCAGCCGCTCGCACGTCGTAGGCATCCTGATCTGTTTTGCTCAGGGTGTGATAAATACCAAAACGCCTGGCAGAGACCTCTGGCGCATCCTGAAAAGACTCACTCACCTTGCCCCACAGATAGGCCAGCCCGTACTGCTTCTGGCCCATATAGAGGGTGCTGAGGGAGGTGAGCAGGCGGCTGTTTATCTTGTCACCTTCCCGATAGAGGGAGAGGCCGTGATGCATGATGGAAATAGCTTTCTCGGGGTCGCTCTTGGCGTAGGCTCCGCCAAGGGCCAGCTGAAGTTCCGGTTCGTCGAGCACCTTGTTACCTTCCAGCGCCATAAACTGCTGACGGGCCAGCTCGTTGGTGTTGTTGGTCCAGTGCCAGAGCAGCAAGTAGGGATCCTGCGAGTTGCGGGTGGCCACATCGAGCTGGGCCAACTGTTCGCCAGCCGCCAGCATCCCCTCCACCCGTGGGCTCTTCTGCTCGCGGGCATTCTTATACTCGATGTTGGTAGAGCGCTCGGCACACTTAAGATAGCGCTCAAGGTTGCGCATCAGCTCGTACTTGCGCCGATCCGTTCCCTCCTCCTTGAGATAGAAGCGGCTGCGGATCACATCGGTACGCTCGTAGCGACACCAGCCATCGTCCACCAGATCCTGACAGAGCTCGGCATGGTTGCTGCAGATATTGTGGATCCGATCGTCATTGCAGCCAGCTACGGCAAGGCCGACTGAAAGCATGATGAAGGTCTGTCGCAGGGGGAAATTGGCCATGATTCACATCTTGTTGGTAACGCGGGTTGGTAACAAATGAAGCCTCTGTCGGCCACCACCGGCTAGCAAACCGGTTACATATCCATTACAATGCGCGCGCCATATAAGGCCGCGATTGCAGAATAATATAACGAAATATAGACCCCTACACTGATCTGCATTCGACGAATTTTCTATTTACACCAACAACGTGAAATAAAGGATCTGGTCAATGACCCACGAGCACTACTTGCAAGCGTGGCAGGAGAGCCAGGAGCTCGCCGAAGCCATGCAACCCTTGATTGGTCGCCTCTACCGACAACAAGGGGTCGAGATCACCCTCTACGGCCGCCCACTGCAAAACGCCTCCACCATCGATATCCTCAAGGCCCACCGGGTCGTCCGCCGCCACCAGGGCGCTCCCCTCCCCATCCAGCAAAGCTTCCCCCTGCTTCAGGCCATCGTTGCCCTCAAACCCACCGCTGCCGAGGTAGACCTTGGCAAGCTGGCAGTCGGCTACTGGCAGGATCATCAGGATGAGGCGGGGATCGAGGACTATCTGCAAGCGCGACTGGCACCGGCCCTTGGCCGCAACCAGATGCCGCAGCCGACCGACGTGGTGCTCTACGGCTTTGGCCGTATCGGCCGCCTGCTGGCCCGCCTGCTGATCGAGCGTACCGGCGCCGCCAATCCGCTGCGCCTGCGCGCCATCGTGGTACGCGGTGGTCGCGACGGGGATCTGGAAAAACGCGCCAGCCTGCTGCGCCGCGACTCGGTACACGGTCCCTTCAATGGCTCCATCGAGGTGGATGTGGAGCGCAGCGCCATCATCGCCAACGGCACCTTCATTCAGGTGATCTACGCCAATAGCCCGGCTGACATCGACTACACAGCTTACGGCATTCACGATGCGCTGATCGTCGACAACACCGGGGTCTGGCGCGATGAGGCTGGCCTCTCCGAGCACCTGAAAGCGCGCGGTGCTGGCAAGGTGCTGCTGACCGCCCCCGGCAAGGGGGAGATGAAGAACGTGGTGTTCGGGGTCAACCATGAGGTGATAGGCCCGGATGACAAGATCATCTCCGCCGCCTCCTGCACCACCAACGCCATCACCCCGGTGCTCAAGGTGATGCAGGAGCAGTACGGCATCCGCCACGGCCACGTGGAGACGGTCCACTCCTACACCAACGATCAGAACCTCATCGACAACTATCACAAGGGGGAGCGGCGCGGTCGCAGCGCGGCCCTCAATATGGTGATGACCAGCACCGGCGCCGCCAAGGCGGTGACCAAGGCGCTGCCGGAACTCAAGGGCAAGCTGACCGGCAACGCCATCCGGGTGCCCACACCCAATGTCTCGCTGGCCATCATCAACCTGTCGCTGGAGCAGGCCACCGATCGGGAGAGCCTCAACGCCTATCTGCAGCAGATTGCGCTAAGCTCGGAGCTCCATCGCCAGATCGACTTCAGCGCCAGCACCGAACTGGTCTCCTCCGACATGGTGGGTTCCCGCTATGCGGGCATCGTCGACTCCCAGGCGACCATCGCCGAGGGGGATCACTGTGTGCTCTACGTATGGTATGACAACGAGTTCGGGTACAGTTGTCAGGTAGTGCGGGTGATGGAGCAGATGGCTGGCGTAGTCCGCCAGGATCTGCCTGCATAGACCGATAGAGTCTACCTGCATGACCCGTCAGATCCCGCAGTTTATGGCTCAATAGTTCAAGGAGAAGGCCGGATGTCGTTTCAACAGGGTGAGTTTTTGCAAGCAATCAGGCAGATGCCCGAAGAGGTGTACGAGCGGCTCAAGACCGCAGTCGAGCTGGGCAAGTGGCCCGATGGCAAGCCCCTCACCGACGAGCAGAAGGCCACCTCCCTGCAAGCCGTGATGGCCTGGCAGGCGATGCACCTCGACAACCCGGAGCACATGAACATCGGCCGCGACGGCGAGATCGTGATGAAGAGCAAGAGCGAGCTCAAGCGCCAGTATCGCGATGAGGAAGAGATAGTGCGGGTCGACCTCAACCACTGAACCTGACCCGGCAGGCCGCTCGCGGCGGCCACAACAGAGACGGGAGCCATGATGGCTCCCCTCTTTTTTCCTAACTTATCACCCCTCGTCACCGGTGCAATGCGCTGCGCTTATTGCCCCCGACCGCGAGGGTTATCAGGGAGTCAGCTCCCCACGCAGGGACTGCTGCATCAACTCGCGAATGCGGTGGGAGGGCAAGTCCTGACTCAGCAGGAAGTGCAGCTTGGTGAGTGCTGCCTCGGCGGTCATGTCAAAGCCCGAGATCACCCCGGCCCGCGACAGGGCGTTGCCGGTGGCATAGCCCCCCATATTGACCTTGCCGTGCAGGCACTGGCTCAGGTTGACGATGATGACGCCGCGGGCCGAAGCCTCGGAGAGCAGCGCCAGCATGGCCGGGTTTTGCGGCGCATTGCCGACCCCGAATGACAGCAGGATCAGCGCCTTCACCGGCTGTTGCAGGATGTTGGCGATCACCTCGCTGGAGATCCCCGGATAGAGGGTCACCACGCCGATGGGCTGGGGGGTGATGTCGTGCAGCACCAGCGGCCGCTCGGAGGGCACGCCCAGCTCGCCCGCCTCCAGCGAGATGGCGATCCCGGCATTGAGCAGCGGCGGATAGTTGGGGGAGTCGAAGGCGTGGAAGCCGTCTGCATGCACCTTCTTGCTGCGGTTGCCGCGATAGAGCTGGTTGTTGAAGAACAGCGTCACCTCGTGGATCGGGTAGTTGGCCGCGATATAGAGGGCGTTGAGCAGATTCTGCTGACCGTCGGAGCGCAACTCGGCCAACGGGATCTGGGAGCCGGTGATGATGACCGGCTTGTGCAGATCTTCCAGCATGAAGGAGAGCGCCGAGGCGGTGAACGACATGGTGTCGGTGCCGTGCAGGATCACGAAACCATCGTATTTCTCGTAGTTGTCGCGAATATCCTCGGCGATGCGCTGCCAATCCGCCGGGGTCATGTCGGAGGAGTCGATGAGGGGCGCATATTCGTGGATATGGTAATCCGGCATCTCGGGGCGGTGGAACTCGGGCATCCGCGCCAGACAGTCTTCCATAAAGCCCGCCATCGGCACGTAGCCGTGATCGGAACGCTGCATCCCAATGGTGCCGCCTGTGTAGGCAATGTAGATAGACTTCTTCACACCCTCTCCTCTTGATGAAGTGAACACCGCCGGAACATGAACCATGTCGGGGTGAACCACAATGTCAACGCCCGCCAGCGCCTCTGCGTGCAGCGGAAACCGGCGAATTATAGAGACTGGCGCCCCAAATGACAGCCGTTCCATGCACCCTTTTCGGCTTTTCTGCCCTCTACCTACATAGTGCTAAATGTCACAATAAACCACTAAAACGAGCATTAATACGACAAAGATGGAATTAAACGATGCTTTTTGCTACAATCCGCCGGATTTTACTAAAATCTCATCTGGATGCCTGAGCATTTCAGGCCCGCACAAGCCCCATCTTTCCTGGGGCGGGGAGATGTTTCCCCTTCTTTGTTGGCGCATGAGCCACACTGTTTTCATCCCGGCTGAATCTGTAAGTCTTTTGCTATGAAAGACACAGCCAATCAACATGGGAGTACTGAATGTTACAACTTGATTCCTACGCAACGCTGGTCGCTGCCACTCTGGTATTGCTGCTTGGCCGGGTGTTGGTTACCCGAGTCGGGCTGCTGCGTACCTTCAACATCCCCAAACCGGTAGCCGGCGGCCTGGTGGTCGCGCTGGTACTGCTGCTGCTGCGCTCCACCCTGCAGATGGAGCTGCAATTTGATACCAGCCTGCAAACCCCGCTGATGCTGGCCTTCTTCGCCTCCATCGGTCTCTCCGCCGATCTCGCCAGCCTGAAACGCGGCGGCAAGGCGGTGGTTACCTTCCTGATGGTGGTCACCGGCCTGCTGCTGGTGCAGAACAGTCTGGGTGTCGGTCTGGCGACCCTGCTCGGTCTGGATCCCCATATGGGGCTGCTGGCCGGCTCCATCACTCTCTCCGGCGGCCACGGCACCGGGGCGGCCTGGAGTGCCACCTTCTCCGAGAAATACGGCGTGCAATCCGCTGCCGAACTCGCCATCGCCTGCGCCACCTTCGGTCTGGTGCTGGGCGGCCTGATCGGTGGCCCGGTGGCTCGCTATCTGGTGAAGAAAGTGCAGGTGCCCGGTGAGGAGCACAATCAGGATGAGGCCCCCCAGGGCTTCGAAATGCCAGATATGGAGCGCCCCCTCACCACTTTCAGCGTTATCGAAACGCTGGCATTGATAGCCATCAGCCTCAAGGGTGGCGAGCTGCTCTCGGCCTCTCTCAAAGGGGGCGCCTTCGAGCTGCCGATCTTTGTCTGCGTGCTGTTTGTCGGCGTGCTGCTGCGCAACGTCCTGACCCTGCTGAACTGGCATGAGGTGAGCGATCGCGAGGTCTCCCTGCTGGGCAACGTCAGCCTGTCGCTGTTCCTCGCCATGGCACTGATGAGCCTGAAATTGTGGGATCTGGCCAGCCTGGCCCTGCCCATCTTCATTCTGCTGGCCGCCCAGACCGTGGCAATGGCGCTCTACGCCATCTTCGTCACCTTCCGGGTCATGGGCAGCAACTATGATGCAGCCGTGCTGGCGGCAGGTCACTGCGGCTTTGGCCTCGGGGCCACCCCGACCGCCATCGCCAACATGCAGGCCATCACCCAGCGCTTCGGTCCCTCCCACCTGGCGTTTCTGGTGGTGCCCATGGTAGGCGCCTTCTTTATCGACATCATCAACGCCATGGTGATCAAGCTGTTTATGGCGATGCCATTCCTGTAATTCCCTTTCCGTCAGACGTATATGATCAGAGCCCACCTTTCGGTGGGCTCTTTGTTTGTTATCGACTCGCCAGGTGACGCAGGCAGAGCCGGGGCTCGTATCCGCCACCAGGGTGACCCGCGAGCAACCCGGAATCCCTATATCCCGCACTTCCCCGAACAACAAAAAGCCCCGCACTCGACAGAGGGCGGGGCTTTTTTATCTCAGCCGGAACAGGCCGAGAGTTGCACCTTACAGGATAAAGGTCGACACCTGCTGGTTAAGGTCAGATGCCCGTCCCTTGAGACTCTGGGCCTGATCCAGATCGCGCATGGCGGCGGCGGTGATCTCGTCACTCACATCCTTGATGGCGGTGGTGTTCTGGGTGATCTCGCCGGTCACCTGGGTCTGCTCCTCAGCGGCAGTGGCGATCTGGCCCGCCATGTCGGAGATGAGGGAGATGGCACTGGTGATCTCTTCCAGTGCGCGCACCGCCTGATCCGCATCCTGCACGCTGTTGTCCGCCAGCCCCTGACTGGTCTGCATCAGGCTCACCGCGCGGGCGGTGGTCTGTTGCAGGGTCTCGATGGTGGACTGGATCTGCTGGGTGGAGTCCTGAGTACGGCGAGACAGCACCCGCACCTCGTCAGCCACCACCGCAAAACCACGACCCTGCTCACCAGCACGGGCCGCTTCGATGGCCGCGTTCAACGCCAGCAGGTTGGTCTGCTCGGCAATCCCCTGAATGGTGGAGAGAATGCTGGTGATCGCCTGCGCGTGACGGCTCAGCTCGCCGATCACCTCGGTCGCCTGCCCCACCTCTTCAGCCAGACCATTGATGGACTGGCGGGTCTTGTTGACCAGCATCTTGCCCTGCTCACTGCTCTGGGCAGATTGCTGGGCAGCGGCGGCGGTGTTCTCGGCGTTGCCGGCGATCTCCATGGTGGCGCTCGCCATCTCGGTGACCGCAGTGGCGACCATGGTCACCTCCTGCTGCTGACGCTGCAGCTCGTCCACCGCGGCCTGGTTGGTCACCAGACTGCGCTCGGCATCGGCGTTCAGCTCGTTGGCCAGCTGGCGGATATTACCGATCAGCTGGTGCTGGCTGCCGACGAAGCGGTTGAAGCTGTTCGCCAGCTGACCCACTTCATCGTTGGCATCGATCTTGATGCGCTGGGTCAGATCGCCGTTACCATCGGCAATGCGTGCCAGTGCCTGGGAGACCTTGCTGAGCGGGCCCAGCAGCATGCTGACCAGCCAGGAGATAGCGAGGATACTGCCCACCAGCACCAGCAGCGCCATGCCCAGCTGGGTCATCAGCAGGGAGGAGAGCGGCGCTTCCAGCGCGGCCTTGTCCAGCACCAACACGAGTTCCCAGTCGGTGTCGGGGATATCGACCGCCCACAGCAGCTTGTCACGTCCTTCGTTGTCGAAGTAGGCCGCCACCAGACCGTTGCTGGCCTTGCTCTGCTCGATCAGCGCATTGGTCAGATCGTTGTCGATCTCGGTGGCCGGTTTCATCGCCTTGGCGGCATCCTTGTAGGCGATGATGGTGCCGTCTTTGTGCATCATGATGGCAAAACCATCGGCCGGCAGCTTCATCTTGGTGACGTCCTCCACCAGCGAGGCGATGGAGAGGTCACCACCGACTACCCCGCCAGAAACCGGCTGGGCCAGGGTCACCACCATGATGTTGTAAGCCACGTCGAGATAGGGCTTGGTGACAATCAGGCCGCCCTTGCCCATTGCTTCCTGATACCAGCCACGGGAGCGCGGGTCGTAGCCATCGCGGTTGATGGAGGGATCGGAGTCATTCATCTTGCCGCTGCTCTCACCGAAATAGGTGAGCTGGAAACGGCCGGAGACTTGTGCCTGTTGCAAGGCATTGAGGGGGTCAGCACCGGCCTTGTTGCCGAGCGCCTGGATCACATCGCGGCGCGCTGCGAGCCAGTCGCTGACACGCTCGGCCTGCTGGGTACCCAGCCGTTGCAACTGCTCCTGGCTGCCTTGCAGCAACAGGGACTTCTGGCTGCTATAGCTCTGCCAGGAGAGCAACAAAATCACCAACGAAAGGGCGATCACCACTGACAACAGTATCTTCTGCTTGAGTGACAGGTTTTTCATCATGTGTTCTTCTTATTGAGGTGAGGAGCGGGTTTTTCCCTAAATTGCACAACACTACACGTAGTCATTAGCGACCCGAATGGCCAAAACTGAACCTGAAAATGGGTCTGCGGGCGATATTTTCTACCGAGGTGGAGAAAAGTGCACCAGAAATTGACGGCATGAGCCGCACAAGCCAAGGCAACCCTGTTTATTCCTTCCACAATTGGCTAGAATATCCCGTTTTTAAATCACATCGACCCTGAGAGTTTTCACGATGTTCGAAGTTAATCCCGTATTAAATAAACTTAAGGAGCTGTCTGAGCGGACCGAGCTTCTTAGGGGGTACCTTTGACTATGACGCCAAGAAAGAGCGTCTAGAAGAGGTCAACGCCGAGCTGGAACAGCCGGACGTATGGAATGAACCCGAGCGCGCACAGGCGCTGGGCAAAGAGCGCGTAGCGCTGGAAAACGTGGTCGGCACCATCGACACCCTGACCCAGGGCGTGGATGACGTCGAGATGCTGGTGAGCCTGGCCGTGGAAGGGGAAGACGAAGAGACCTTCAACGAAGCCATCGCCGAATCCGAACAACTGGAAGCCAAGCTGGTGGATCTCGAGTTCCGCCGCATGTTCTCCGGTCAGCACGACGGCTCCGACTGCTATATCGACATCCAGTCCGGCTCCGGTGGTACCGAAGCACAGGATTGGGCCAACATGGTACTGCGCATGTACCTGCGCTGGGGCGATGCCCACGGCTACAAGCCCGAGCTGATTGAATGCTCCGAAGGCGACGTGGCCGGCATCAAATCCGCCACCATCAAGTTCACCGGCGAATATGCGTTCGGCTGGCTGCGTACCGAAACCGGCGTACACCGTCTGGTTCGCAAGTCTCCGTTCGATTCCGGTGGCCGCCGTCACACCTCCTTCTGTTCTGTGTTCGTCTACCCCGAGATCGACGACGATATCGATATCGAGATCAACCCGGCGGATCTGCGGATCGACGTCTACCGTGCCTCCGGTGCCGGCGGTCAGCACGTTAACCGAACCGAATCCGCGGTGCGTATTACCCACGTACCGACCGGTGTCGTGGTACAGTGCCAGAACGACCGTTCCCAGCACAAAAACAAAGACCAGTGTATGAAGCAGCTGAAAGCCAAGCTCTACGAGCTGGAAATTCAGAAGCAGAACGCTGAGAAACAAGCCCTGGAAGAGACCAAGTCTGATATCGGTTGGGGCAGCCAGATCCGTTCCTATGTGCTGGATGACTCCCGTATCAAGGATCTGCGCACCGGCGTCGAAACCCGTAATACCCAATCGGTGCTCGACGGTGACTTGGACAAGTTTATCGAAGCCAGCCTGAAATCAGGTCTGTAAACAAGCAGGAATCACCATGTCTGAACAAACCATCACTCCGGAAGTCGACCAAACTCTCGAACTCAACAACGAGATGACCGAGCGTCGTTCCAAGCTGGCCGCCCTGCGCGCCCAGGGTAATCCTTTCCCCAACGACTTCCGTCGCGACAGCCTCTCTGGCGATCTGCACGCAGAGTTCGACGACAAAAGCGCCGAGGAGCTGACGAGCCTGGGTAAACGGGTGAAGATTGCCGGTCGCATCATGACCCGCCGGATCATGGGCAAGGCTTCTTTCGCCACCCTGCAGGACATGGCCGGCAAGATCCAGGTCTACGTCACCCGTGACGACCTGCCGGAAGGTTTCTACAACGAGCAGTTCAAGAAGTGGGATCTGGGCGACATCGTGGGTGTCGAAGGTACCCTGTTCAAGACCCAGACCGGTGAGCTCTCCGTTCACGTTTCCGATATCCGCCTGCTGACCAAGGCACTGCGTCCGCTGCCCGAGAAGCACAAAGGCCTGACCGACCAGGAAGCTCGCTGCCGCCAGCGCTACCTGGATCTGATCGCCAACGAAGAGTCCCGCAAGACCTTCATGATCCGCACCCAGGTGGTTGCCGGTATCCGCAAGTTCTTCAACGAAAAGCGCTTCATGGAAGTGGAAACCCCGATGATGCAAGTCATTCCGGGTGGTGCCTCCGCGCGTCCGTTCGTCACTCACCACAATGCGCTGGACATCGACATGTACCTGCGTATCGCTCCGGAGCTCTATCTGAAGCGTCTGGTAGTCGGTGGCTTCGAGCGTGTCTACGAGATCAACCGCAACTTCCGTAACGAAGGTATCTCGGTTCGTCACAACCCCGAGTTCACCATGATCGAGTTCTACATGGCCTACGCCGACTACATCGATCTGATGGACCTGACCGAAGAGCTGCTGCGCACCCTGGCGCAGGACATCCTGGGCGACACCAAGATCCGTTACGCCAAAGAGGGCGAAGAGGGCCTGACCATCGATTTCGGTCAGCCGTTCCAGCGCCTCACCATGGTCGAGTCCATCCTGAAGTTCAACCCGGATGTGACCCTGGATGATCTGGCTACCCTCGAGAGCGCCAAGGCCGTTGCCAAGCGTCTGCACATCGAGCTGATGAAGGGTTGGGAGCTGGGCCACGTGATCACCGCGATCTTCGAAGAGACCGTGGAGCACATGCTGCTGCAACCAACCTTTATCACCGAGTACCCGGCAGCCGTTTCTCCGCTGGCTCGTCGCAACGACGTGAACCCGGATGTAACCGACCGCTTCGAATTCTTCATCGGTGGCCGCGAGCTGGCCAACGGCTTCTCCGAGCTGAACGATGCAGAAGACCAGGCCAAGCGCTTCCAGGATCAGGTTGATCAGAAAGAAGCTGGCGACGACGAAGCCATGTTCTACGACGCCGACTTCGTCACCGCGCTGGAACACGGCCTGCCGCCGACTGCCGGTCAGGGTATCGGTATCGACCGTCTGGTGATGCTGTTCACCAACAGCCACACCATCCGTGACGTCATTCTGTTCCCGGCCCTGCGTCCGCAGAAGTAAGGTTCATGCCCGCCGGGATCCATCCCGAGCGCGATAGCTTGAAAACGCCCCGCAACAGCGGGGCGTTTTTCTATCTCCTTTACCGCAAAATCACTTTCAAAATTCAATAATGGAATAAAGAAGATATTTTTATTCTTTGTTGTTAGCCAACACGCCCTTTAATCTGGCCAAAAATCAGACCATGGAAGACGCGTGTGATGCAATTGAAGGATTCCCCATTCAACCTCTCCCCCCTCTCTGACGAGCAGCAACGTCAGCTGGGTCAGGTACTCTCGACCCTCAATACCCAGCAACTGGCCTGGGTGAGCGGATATCTCTACGGCCTCTCCCAGACCGGTCAGCAGAGCGTTGTAGCCAGCGCCGCCGTGGCTGCGCCCAGTGGCAGCCTGACCATTCTCTACGGCTCCCAGACCGGCAATGCCAAAGGTGTCGCTACTGCCATCAAGGCGCAGGCTGAAGCCCGTGGTCTACCGGCCACCCTCGCGTCGATGGCCGACTACAAACCCAAGCAGCTCAAGAAAGAGAGCCATCTGCTGGTGGTAGTGAGCACTTACGGGGAGGGTGAACCGCCGGAGAGCGCCGTCGATCTGTTCGAGCAGCTTAAAAAAGGCAAGATTGGCAAACTGGACGGCCTCAAGTTCGCGGTACTGGGGCTGGGTGACAGCTCCTACGAATTTTTCTGCCAGACCGGCAAAGATTTTGACAACTTCCTCGCCACCGCTGGGGCCGAGCGGATTTATGAGCTCGCCAGCCTCGATGTGGATTATCAGGATGCAGCCAAGAGCTGGAGCGAACAGGCACTCAATGCCATTGCAGCGACGCTCTCTATCGGTGCTGCCAGCAGCGTAGCCAGCGCGGTGCAGCAGGCGGTTGGCCACAGCCAGTACAGCAAGGAGAACCCCTTCCCTGCCCGCCTGTCGATCAATCAGAAGATCACCGGCCGGGATTCCACCAAGGATATCCGCCATATCGAAATCAATCTGGCCGACTCCGGCCTCACCTATCAGCCGGGGGATGCCCTCGGTGTCTGGTTCGACAATGACGCCGAACTGGTGGGCGAAGTGCTGGCCCTGACCGGCCTCTCTGGCGATGAAGCCACGGCTCACGGCACCTTGCACGCCGCACTGACCAGTCACTTCGAACTGACCCGGCTGCACGGCGGCTTTATCACAGGGCTCGCTGACATATCGGACAACGCGGCGCTGAAAGACTTGGCCGGTGACAAGGCCCAGGTCAATGCACTGGTCGCCTCTGCCCAAGTGGTGGATGTGCTGAAACGCTTCCCGACCGCGCTCACGGCCGAGCAGCTGGTTGGCCTGCTGCGACCCCTCACCCCGCGCCTCTACTCAATCGCCTCCGCACAGAGCGAAGTCGAAGAGGAGGTGCACCTGACCGTCGGCGTGGTGCGCTACCCGCAGGAAGATGGCACAGTGCGCTCTGGCGCCGCCTCCTCCTATCTGGCGGATCGGCTGATTGAGGATGGCGAGGTACGGGTATTCGTCGAGCACAACGACAACTTCCGCCTGCCGCAAAACCCCGACACCCCCGTCATCATGGTGGGCCCGGGCACCGGCATCGCCCCGTTCCGCGCCTTTATGCAGGAGCGGGAAGCCCAAGGTGCCGAGGGCAAGAACTGGCTCTTCTTCGGCAACCCCCACTTTACCCAGGATTTCCTCTATCAGGTGGAGTGGCAGCGTTATGTGAAATCTGGGCTGCTGTCGAAGATCTCCCTGGCCTTCAGCCGGGATCAGGCCAACAAGATTTATGTGCAGGACCGTCTGCGCGAGGCAGGGCTTGAGCTCTACCAGTGGCTGGAAGCAGGCGCTCACTTCTATGTGTGTGGCGACGCCAACAAGATGGCCAAGGATGTACAGGAGGCCCTGCTGGATGTAATTGCCGAACACGGTCACAAGAGCCGTGAGGAAGCAGAAGAGTATTTGAGCGAATTGCGTCGTGCCAAACGTTATCAAAGGGATGTCTATTGATGAGCAAACAACCTCTTTCTCACCCAAAAGCGGGACCGGTCGAAGGGCCGCTGGCCGACAACGAGCGCCTCAAGCGCGAGAGCAACTTTCTGCGCGGCACCATAGAGCAAGATCTGCAGGATCCGCTCACCGGCGGCTTCAACGGCGACAACTTCCAGCTGATCCGCTTTCACGGCATGTACCAGCAGGATGACCGCGACATCCGCCCGGAGCGCGCCGCCCAGAAGCTGGAGCCGCTGCACAACGTCATGCTGCGTGCCCGCCTGCCGGGTGGGATCATCACCCCGGCCCAGTGGCAGATCATTGACAAGTTCGCCGAAGAGCACAGCCTCTACGGCAGCATCCGCCTGACTACCCGTCAAACTTTCCAGTTCCACGGGGTATTGAAGCGCGACATCAAGCTGATGCACCAGACCCTCAACAACACCGGCATCGATTCCATCGCCACCGCTGGCGATGTGAACCGCAACGTGCTCTGCACCAGCAACCCGGTGGAGTCCGAGCTGCATCAGGAGGCCTACGAGTGGGCCAAGAAGATCTCCGAGCACCTGCTGCCCAAGACCCGCGCCTACGTGGAGATCTGGCTGGACGGTGAAAAACTGGGGCAGGATGAGGAACCGATCCTGGGCTCCAACTACCTGCCGCGCAAATTCAAGACCACTGTGGTGATCCCGCCTCACAACGATGTGGATATCCACGCCAACGACCTCAACTTCGTGGCGATTGCCGAAGGTGGCAAGCTGGTGGGCTTCAACGTGCTGGTGGGCGGGGGTCTGGCCATGACCCACGGCGACACCAGCACCTACCCGCGCAAGGCGAGCGACTTTGGCTTTATTCCGCTCTCCCACGTGCTGGAGGTGGCGGCCGCCGTGGTCAGCACCCAGCGCGACTGGGGCAACCGGGTCAACCGCAAGAACGCCAAGACCAAGTACACCCTCGAGCGCGTTGGCGTCGAGGCGTTCAAGGCCGAGGTGGAGAGCCGCGCCGGCATCCAGTTCGGGCCGGTTCGTCCCTATGAGTTCACCAGCCGTGGCGATCGCTTCGGTTGGGTCGAGGGGATCGACGGCAAGCATCACCTCACCCTGTTTATCGAGAATGGCCGCCTGCTTGACTTCCCGGGCAAGCCGCTCAAAACCGGCATGTTGGAGATCGCCAAGGTGCATCAGGGGGATTTTCGCCTGACCGCCAACCAAAACCTGATCATCGCGGGCGTGCCTGCCGGCGAGAAGGCTCGCATCGAAGGGCTTGCACGCCAATACGGCCTGCTGGATGACGGCGTGAGCGAGCAGCGCAAGCAGTCCATGGCCTGCGTGGCCCTGCCCACCTGCCCGCTGGCGATGGCCGAAGCGGAGCGCATGCTGCCGGCGTTTGTCACCGACATCGAGGGCTTGCTCACCAAACATGGGCTGGCGGATGACGCCATCATCTTCCGGGTCACCGGCTGCCCCAACGGCTGCGGCCGCGCCATGCTGGCGGAAGTAGGTCTGGTGGGCAAGGCACCCGGCCGCTACAACCTCCATCTGGGAGGCAACCTTGAGGGCACCCGCATTCCGCGCCTGCACCTAGAGAACATTACCGAGCCGCAGATCCTGGCCGAACTGGACGCGTTGATCGGCCGCTGGGCCACCGAGCGAAATCAGGGTGAGTGCTTCGGCGACTTCGTCATTCGCGCCGGCATCATTGCCCCGGTCATCGACTCCGCGAGGGACTTCTATGCCGCTTAATCAACCGCTTAATGTCACTGAAGATGGCCGCCTTGAACTGCAGGCACTGCTGGCCCTCGGCCGTGAGGAGCAAGTCGAGGCACTCGCGCCCCTCAACCGCGAGCTGGATACCATGAGCGCCCCAGAACGGGTGCGCTGGGCCCTGGCCAATCTGCCGGGGGAGCATGTGCTCTCATCCAGCTTCGGCATTCAGGCGGCGCTGATGCTCCATCTGGTAAGCCGCGAGCGGGCCGACGTGCCCGTAGTGCTGACCGATACCGGTTATCTGTTCCCGGAGACCTACCGCTTTATCGACGAGCTGACCGAGCGCCTCGCACTCAACCTGAAGATCTATCGGGCCGAGTTGTCACCGGCCTGGCAGGAGGCGCGATTTGGTCTCTTGTGGGAGCAGGGGGTGGAGGGGATCACCCGCTACAACCAGCTCAACAAGGTGGAGCCGATGGACCGTGCCCTGCGTGAGCTGGGGGCCCAGACCTGGTTCTCCGGCCTGCGCCGGGAGCAGTCCGGCAGCCGTGGCAAGTTGCCGGTGCTCGGCATCCAGCGCGGCCGCTTCAAGTTCCTGCCGGTGATCGACTGGAGCAACAAGGATGTCTTCTACTACTTCAAGGAGTTCGACCTCCCCTACCATCCGCTGTGGGAGCAGGGCTACCTCTCGGTGGGCGATGTCCACACCACCACAAAATGGGAGCCGGGCATGAGCGAGGAGCAGACCCGCTTCTTCGGCCTCAAGCGCGAGTGCGGTTTGCACGAGGAGAACGGGGAGAACGACGGCTCAGGCATCTAATCCCGTCTTGAAAACCCAACAGAACAACAAGGGCATCCGAAGATGCCCTTGTTGTTATTTGCAAATTAGCATTCGCCCGTCAGCGGCGCAGCCAGATCTCGAAGCTATAGGGATGCGGGTTCTTCTCATCGGCAGGGTGGCTCTCGCACTCAACGCGTTGCCACTGACCATCGTCAAAAGCAGGGAAGCGGGTATCCCCCTCCACCGCCAGATCGATGCGGGTCAGGTAGAGACAATCCGCACTCGGCAACATCTCGGCATAGAGATGACCACCACCGATCACCATCAACTCCTCCACCGAGCTGCCTGCCAACAGCGCCAGCGCCGCCTCGACGGAGCCCACCACCTCAATGCCCTCGGCCTGATAGTCGGGATTGCGGCTGATCACCAGATTGCGCCGTCCGGGCAGCGGTCGACCGATGGATTCGAAGGTCTTGCGCCCCATCAATACCGGTTTACCGAGGGTGACACGCTTGAAGTGAGCCAGATCGGCAGGCAGATGCCAGGGCATCTGGTTGTCCTTGCCGATCACCCTGTCGTGGGCCATGGCGGCAATCATGGAAATCTTCATGGGGCCTCTCACCATCTGTCAGATTATGGGGCGGTTACGGTACACGACCAGAGAGGGGATCGCCAAACCGAAACTGAGGGCACCGACGATAAAGAGCGCCTTGAGGCCGTTCTCCACCGCACTCTGGATCAACTCCATGGTCACGCCATTGATGTTGAGCTCTACCACCGCAATCATGGTCTTGAACGCATAACTACCCGGGATCATCGGAATAATCGAGGCAACGCTGAACACCGGACGCGGTGCCAGCAGACGGCGCGACCAGTAGACGCAGACAAAGCCGACCGTAGTCGCCGCCGCCAGCGTCGCCCACTCGATGGGCATACCATAGTGGATCAGCAAGGTACGCAGGCTGTGGGCCAGCGCGCCGCCCATGGCGCAATACTTCAGCATCCGTGGTGGCACGTTGAACAGCATGGCAAACCCCACCGCCGGGATGGAGGACCAGAAGGCATCCTTGGCCAGTAGCCAGAGCAAATCCATCATACTTTCCACCCCCAGATCCCCGTGACCGACATGGCCAAAATGATACCTATGGCGGCGCTGATGGTCAGCAGGGTCGCGGTCCCCCAGCGGGCCAGCCCCATGTTGAAGTAGCCCTTCACCATGTCGGAGACCGCATTGATCAGCGGAAAGCCCGGCACCAGCAGCAGCACGCTAGCCGCCATGGCGAGATAGGGCTGGTCACCCCAGTTAAAAAAGGTGGCGCTGGAGGAGAGCAAGGTGGCAATAAAGCCGGTGGCGGCAAAGTTGATGAGCGGGCTATGGTGATGGCGGGCCATCAGTTGGCGCACCCGCATCGCCACGGCAGACGAGAAACAGGTCACCAGGAAGATGGGCCAGTCACCGCCAAACAGCAGGCTAAAGGCACCACAGGAGAGCCCCACCATGGGGACCACCAACCAGGGGTGATAGTGAAAGGGGACGATGGCCTCGAGCCGCTGACGCACTTCACGGGCGCCGATCAGCTCTTTCTCTGCCATGATGCAGATCCGCTGGATTTCGCACACCACCTGCATGTTGATGCCATGTTCGCGCACCCGCCGGGTAGTGGTGACGCAACCCCCCTGATAGAGACTGGTGAGCACGATGGCACTGGAAGAGATGGCCATTTCGACACTCTCCAGCCCCAGCGCCATCCCCAGCCGCACCGTGGTCTGCTCGATGATCCGGCTCTCCGCCCCGAACTGGGCCAACATCTGACCCACCTTGACGATAATGCGGGTGATCTCTGTCTGTTGCTCCCGCGACAACACCCGTCTTGGCGTGATACTTCTCATAATCCCTTCGAGTCGTAGCAATAAAAATTTCGGCCATATTAGCCTAACTTTTACTGTTATTCATCCACCCCTATCACAACCTGACTAATTAGTTATTACAAGAAGGAGAAAAGAGATTACATCACAAATACATTACGACTAACATTAAAAACCATAACAATCAGATCGTCAGCAATTCCCTTTATTATGACCTCACCGATTTGGCTGAAATATCAACCAAGGAGTTTCTTGCAGATTATTTACGACGTCGATAGTCCGCCAGACGGATTATTTTACCACTGCCATCGTTTTCAGGCGGAGGCTCTCCCTCTTCTCTGAACTGGATCATTTCGCTGCGCATCAGATAAAAGGATTCCCGCATCATGTTGGCAATCCGGATACAGCTGTCTAGATTGTTTTTAGCCAGCCGACGCTGACCATCAATCTTGAACTGCAATCCGCGCAGACGGCGCTGCTGATCCGGGCTAGACCGGGCCATCAACTGGTCTATCTGCTGCCTCAGGATCGCATCCAGCCGGGAAGGCTCACTCGCGGCCAACTCCTTCAGGGTGTCAAAATCAGGCAACTCCATATGCCCTCCTCGGCGACTCTTGCTGGCTCCACAACTTGAGGAATCAGCCATATAAAACTTTATATACGACCGAGCGGCAAAGAGCTCACCACACCACTCAGGTAATCGTTATTAAAATGGCAACCATGATGAAAATCATCCATTGAAATAACATGCAGAAACAAACATTTGCTTAAAAAAGAAAGAGCATGCAAAACACTTAGACATTTTAGGCTGCTTTTTTATGTTTTTTATTTCCAATAAAAGCCGGGATAAATTAATTTTGCTTCATTCGACTCTTTATCATCCATAAAATGACCAGTAGCTCCTTCCGACGGTTTAACATATCTCACTGATTATGTTATTTTAATTGCCACTTTTATCGGACATTCAAGAGCAGACCATGAGCAAGGCAAAAATCGGTATCGTCACCGTCAGCGATCGCGCCAGCGCGGGTATCTATGAAGACCTCTCCGGCAAGGCCATCATCGACACCCTGAACGCCTATCTGACATCGGAGTGGGAACCTGTCTATCAGGTGATCCCCGATGAACAGGATCAGATTGAAGCGACCCTGATCCGGCTGGCGGATGAAGAGCAGTGTTGTCTCATCGTCACCACAGGCGGCACCGGCCCGGCCAAGCGGGATGTCACGCCGGAAGCGACCGAAGCGGTGTGTGATCGCATGATGCCGGGCTTTGGCGAGCTGATGCGGGCCGAATCCCTCAAGTTTGTGCCGACCGCCATTCTGTCGCGCCAGACAGCCGGACTGCGCGACGACACCCTGATCGTCAATCTGCCGGGCAAGCCCAAATCGATCCGCGAGTGTCTGGATGCAGTATTCCCCGCCATCCCCTACTGCATCGATTTGATGGAAGGGCCGTATCTTGAGTGCGATGAAACTGTCATCAAGCCATTTCGGCCGAAAAAATAGCAAAACCGACCATAAAAAATAATGGCGAGCCACGGCTCACCATTATTTTTAGCTCATCTGTTCGTGCAGACAAAATGCATCGATTATTTACGGCCGAATACTTTTACGCCCGCTTTGCTGCGCTCTGAATTACCGTACACTTCGATCTTTTTCACACAACGACGCGAACCCAGTGATTTCCACTCGGTCTCTTTATCACTGCTCATCTCCCGATCGAAGCGAATGGTTTTGGTACGATCACCACCATAGGTCACCACCACCCGATCCAGGGTCAAATCACGTTCCGCCTTCACCTTGATATATTTGGTCTGACGGCAAATCACCAAAGGAATTGTCGCACCATGATCACCGGCCCCCAGCAAAATAGTCCGCCCCAGCGTGAACTGATCATCGCCAGCATGGCTGGCTGACGCCACCACCAGCAAGACACCACCCAGCAGGGTGCGCGCGGAAAAACGGGAATTCCAGATAGACATCAGGGACATAACACCTCCAATAAAAAACGGAGTGCAATAATACGGACCGAACCATAACGGAAGCTGTACCCGAACGCACATTTGCGGCGAAAGAGGGGCGATTGCCTGGAGAAAATGGAGGAATTTGCCGGTAAAAATGTGAAGGGCCGCATATTGCGGCCCTGACTGCATATGAGCGCTCAACGCTCCATGATCTGGGTCACATCTTCTTTATTGATCATCACCTCACGCCCTTCATGATCGTAATAGCGATACATACCGGTACTCTCGTCCAGCTTGGGCTTGCTCTCTGTGGTGATCATCTTGCCATCCTTGGTGCTCATGATGTATTGGGAGCTGCATGCTACCAGCCCCAGGGCGCACACCAGGATCATCATCAGTTTTTTCATAGGCGCACTCTTCTCCTTTCACCCTCACCACGAGGGTGTCATATCCAGCCTACTCCAATCCGGCAGGCAGTCGGAAACTTGCACAATAAAGTGAGATCACCATCAAAAATCAGTTACTTGCGACCACCCGGTTTGCCACTGCTACCGGTACCGGAACCACAGCCAAGTGCCAGCCGATCTGCCGCGGCTCTGGCCTGCACCAGACCATAGCCATAGCTGTTGTCCCGTCCGACAGCCCCCAGATCCTGGGCGCTGCTGCGCAGGGTCTGGCGCAGTTGATCATTGCTGCACTCCAGCCGCTGTGACCAGGCCAGGGTGGCGACCCCGACCACATGAGGGGTCGCCATCGAGGTACCGCTGTAGCTGGCGTAACCACTCGGCACGGTCGACAGCACAGCAACACCGGGGGCCGCCAGCTCCACCTGATCGTTGCGTTGCGAGAAATAAGCCAACTGCTTGCTGCCATCGATAGCAGCCACGCTCACCACACTGCTGTAAGAGGCGGGATAGGACTTGCTGGTGTTGCCCGCATTGCCCGCCGCCGCCACACTCAACACATTCTGGCTGTAAGCCTGATTGAACGCCTGCTCTTCCGTCTTGCTGGGCACATTGCCCCCTAGGCTCATGTTGATGACCATGCGAGTAAAGCCACGACTGCTCATCCCCTGCTTGCAGGCATTGAGAGCCCCCACCAGGTTGGAGGTATAGGCCCAGCCGTTGGCGCCAAACACCTTGATGATGTGCAGCGGGACACTCTGATTCGGCAAGACACCGACCACGCCCATGTCGTTCCCCCCAATGGCGGCTATGGTGCCTGCCACGTGGGTGCCGTGACCGTTTTCGTCACTGCTCCAGCTGCCTGTACCTGCGTTGTCACTACCCTGCACCTGCGCCCCATGGGGCAGATCCGGGTGATTGCCGCTATAGCCAGAGTCAATGATACACACCAGCACCTCTCCGGCCATACCATCGCTCAGTTGTGGCGCCTGTACCATGGGAATGCCATAAGGCAGGGTCTCGGCACTGGCATAACGCTTGGCATCCGGCTCCACCCACAGCACGTTGGGGTTGCGCCCCAGCGCTGTCGCTGCAGCAGCTGGCAACCAGAGCGCCAGCGCATGCTGCTCGGGCAGTTGCAGGGCCAGCTCGCCCCCCATCCCTTTGCTTTGGGCCAGCACAGCGGCCTCCGCCCCCGGCTTGAGTTGCACCAGATAACGAGCCCGTTCGGCAGCCATTACCCCCTGTGTCAGTACGCCTGCCACCAGCAGGCCTGTCCATATCCGTCTCATCAGTCACTCCTTCCATCGACCTGATAGCCACCAGCAAAGTGTAGTGGCAGGCTGGCGCAGGCCCGAGCGTGTCTAGTCCTGAAATAAGTTTACACATTTTCAACTAGCATTTTTCTACTCAGAACCCTCTATGTACCGCATCGGGGGTTCTGTATTTCAACGCATGATGCGGCCGCTCCGCGTTGTAAATATCCACAGCTTCACGCACCATTTCCCGCGCTTGCGTCAAATCCTGCGGGCTTTGCAACAATAACTCTCCTTTCAAAATCCCGTTCAC